>JAFUSH010000002.1 GCA_017471705.1 Alphaproteobacteria bacterium
GTTTATTTATGAACAGTTAGTATCTCGTGCTAAGCCTAAAATGGTGGCTATTACCGCTGTTATGCGTAGAATTATCATTTGCTTAAACGCTAAATCTAAAAACTTTTGTGTATAACTTTTTCAACTGGATTGATGACGTTTTCGTATTATACACAATCATAACTTCATAAATTGCAATCTTCACAGCAATTTTTATCTTCCACCTGAATATTGCAATGATTTATATTGAATTTTCTTTTCAAAATCAAAGATATTTGCGGAATAATTTCTGTTTTGCAACTTTCTATATGGCACTCAAGCGCAAAATCGTGTTCGCTTATGCACCATAAATGTATATGGTGCACTCCTTTAACGCCGTCAATTTGCAAAATTACCTGTTTTACTTCTTCAATATTTATATTATCCGGAGCTGCATTCATTAATATATTAACGATTTGCGGAAAAGCTATAACCGCTTGAAAAATCATATAAAAGGCAATCAGAAGAGCTACGATTCCGTCAACGTAATAAATACCGAACCACATAACGCATAAACCTGAAACGATAACTCCCAGAGAACCGAAAGCATCGGCCAAATTATGCACAAAAACCATCTTCATATTGCTGCTATGATGCGAATGGTGATGCGATATTTTGGCGGTTACGCTGTCAATTATCAGAGCTAAAACAGAAATCCAGACAATCAATACGCCGTCAATCGTCTGCGGAAATATCAGCCTTTCAATTCCTTCAACCAATAAATAACATCCGGATATAAACAACAATATCAAATTTACGAAACCGCCGATGACTTCAGCTCGTTTGAAACCATAGGTATATTTTCCCGAAGCCTTTTTATGCCCTATTTTAAAAGCTATAACCGCAATCAATATGGACAAGGCATCGGAAGTATTATGAAGCGCGTCACCGATTAATGCCATACTGCCGGAAATAATACCTCCGACGATTTCAGCTGCCGACAGCAGCATATTTATAACAAACGAAAACATCAGTAATTTTACAGATTTTTCACTGACTTCCTCGTGATGATGACAATGTGTATGTTCGTTATGATGTTTATGCATTATAAATTATTCCCTATTTTCTTTTTAACACGCATACGAAAAAGCCGTCAGTGTGCGTAGTTAAAGGAGAGCATTTAAGCCAACGTTCCTCGTTAAACGGATACGATATTTCCAATTTACGTTCCCATAATTTTGCCATATTAACAGTAGTAAAATCAGGGTATTTTTGTAAAAATTCCTCTACTCTGCTTTCGTTTTCTTCCGGTAATACGGAACAAGTCATATACACTATACGCCCGTTATCGGTAATGTGTTCTGCGGCAATATCCAAAATTTCTTTTTGTGCTTGCTCTATAGTCTTGAGCTGTTTAGGTGTTAAACGGTATTTGGCATCGGGAGAACGACGCCAAGTTCCGCTGCCGGAACACGGAGCATCGATAATAAAACGGTTGTATTTATCTTGCGGGGTTATTTTTTCAATAATCTTAATATTTTTTATTCCCAATCGAGCGGAGCGATATTTCAAGCCATCCATACGTTTAGGATTTTTATCGTGAGCAAATATTGTACCGGAGTTATTCAATATTGCTCCCAACAGCAAACTTTTTCCGCCTCCGCCGCAACAATAATCAATAATTTTCATATCGGCGCGCACATCACACAAAATTGCTCCTAATTGCGAAGCCTCATCCTGCACTTCAATTTCTCCGTTTTGATAGGAAATGCAATTCTGCAGATTTATCCTCTCTTCCGAGCGTAAACCGTAAGGAGAATAAGGAGTGAATGAAAAGAAAAGTCCCTCTTTCTGTAATTTATTTTTAATATCTTCCCTTGAAACCATATTAGCACGGATATCTGCCGAAGCTGTGGTATTAAGTGCCTGAACCAGAGCCGAATCATTTATTTTTTCATATAACCATTTCGGACATTCATTTTCTATATGTTCGGGATAAACTTCCGGATTTAAGTTTTGCAATTTTATTTTTTCTTCTTTACTCAACGGAGCCATACCGTATTCGGAACCATCGGCGATAATATCAAAATCTTCATCTTTCAAATATGTCAGCAACAACATCCGAGCCTCGCAGCATCCGCAATCAAATTCCAATCGGCTGCGGTGACGTATGATATCCCAAACGGTGTTGGTGATGAATTTTCTGTCTTTCGAACCGATATATTTTCGGTTGCGCATATACTCTTTGATTATGTTATCGGCAGGATACCGGTCTTGCAATACCTTTTGCAAAATTTCCAAAACTGCCTGATATTTAGCACTGATTTGCATTTTTCCACCTCTGGAGTAAATATAAACAAAAAGACTCTCAAAAACAATAAGTTTTTAAGAGTCTTTAATAGATTAAATCACTATCATTCCGCCTTTGTTTTTAGCATACAGTCGGCAGATGCAAGGTCTGGTTTTGGGGATAATCTCGTGCAAATAGGTTGCAAAGTAATCTCCGTTTTCCGAAGATGTGAGATATCCCAATCCCTTATCCTGCCATAAATCAGTATGCACTCCGTAAGCTTCGAGCTTTATCAGGGCATCATTCACGGCATCGCGATACTTAACTACCTCTTCAAATGCCTCTTTGCGCGGCAAAGAATAATTAATCTTATCGGTGCAAAGCCGTTCTGCCAATGCCATACCGTCAGCCCAGAGCATTTTTTCAGGTTCTTCGGTCAAGCGGAAATATCCCTTGCCGATTTGTATTCCCCAAAGCTCATTCAAGCGTGACAAATACAGGGTATACGAGGTTTCGAACCTGCCGTTATGCAAATATGCCAACGGATATCGCACTGTGATATGTTCGTTTGAACCTATTTTACGGCTGACCAAACGGGTGTATCCGTTTTTGATACGCTTTGGTATCATCTCGGTCTGCCCGCAGTCCATATCCATCACCACGGCGTCATCGCCCTGCTCTTCTTTGCTCCAATACCATCCGGACTGCCAACGTTCCGCATTCATACCGTGTTCCTTTAAGAAGTCGATAATCTCATCAAATCCTTCTTTATTGGCATACGCGGCATCAAGTTCGGCGGTTGTAGGCATAGTTCCGTTGCTTTGGTCTTTATAGAGACCGGCGTGCCACCAATCTGCTCCGGCTTCGTGAGTTAACTTGAACACCATACCGCCAAATGCAATTCCCCAGATTTTAATTTTCCATTGCAGGTCAACATAGGGCTGCAAATCCAGCGTACCAGTGAGTTTGTCGCGATAGGCAATCATAAACGGTGCCTTAACCGGCCAAACCAGTTTTGAGTGTTTTAAGTTTTTCATAATGATATTTCGTTTTTAGTTAATACTTAAATTAATTACTCTCTTGGAGTTTACAGAATATCATATCTGTTTTTTTTGTCAATATTTTTTTATCTTCCTATATATTTACTCTTTTCAATAACGAAATTCTGCTCGATTTCTTGACGTTTGACATAAATAACCTTACCGCAAATCGGTTTAAACCAATCTCCTTGATGATTTCCGTTATCATAATACCAAGAAGACATTTCATTTTGATATACTACCCAGAATAAATTTTTTACATTTTTCAAATCCGGACGCGGCATACTTCCCACACCATCCGTAAAAATAATTTTGTTGGTATCTTTGCTGTCGGAAAAAGACCTGACGGCTAAGTCTAAATTAGTTCCTCCGCCGCCCGGAATACGGAAATTATCAATATCTTTTTTGTTTTTTATTTCTTTGAACGGATAAAATTCATTATCAAAACAACCGACCATAATATCAGAACGCTTTAATAAAGGTTTAAGCTGACGTAAAAATTCTTTGACCAATTCTTCATCTACCGAACCGCTGACATCAATCATAACTTCGGTTTTAGCTTTAGTTTCATCTTCCAATTCTTCCGAGCGCGCCATATAATCATTATCGGCATCCGAACGGCGGTATGACCATTTATCCTCAGGCTCTCTTATATTTTGCTTTAATATCCGTTTCCAATCTGCAACCTGTCGGCTCTCTCCGAGTTTATGTTCTACCGGTACATTCGTATCTATTCTGCCAATAGCGTCAATCACTTCTTTTTTATACTCTGATATTTTCTGTTTTACATCCTGTTGCTGTTTATGACGCATACGGCGATTTCTGACCAAAAAATCTTCTTCCGAATTCTGGGATTCATTTTCCGTATCTTCTTTATCTTTTTGTTTGCTTTCCGGTTTAAAAATCCCTTTTATTCTTTCAAATACGGATTGTTTGGTTTTTGCTTCTTCTTTTTCCGAATCTTCGACGGTTTTTTGCCATAAACCGTGTCCGTGTTGCAAAGAGCTTTCATCATCGGTTAAATCTCCCTCAATATCCTGTGATAAAGGTTCCCGCTGCTGATTTGGTGCTGAAGATGAACGATTCTTATTTTGCTGTTGTTTTGCAGATGAATCAGTATCAGACTGATTGTTCTGAATATCTTGATTATTTAGTTCATCTGATTTTCCATCACCTGTTTTTTGTTGAGAATCTTGTTCTTCGTTATTATTGACCGAAGTCTCATCTTTTTGCGATGATTGTTTTTGTTTATTATTCTTATTATCATCGCCTTTAGATTGCCCGTCTTGTTCTTTATTCTGAGAGGCTTGGTTATCTTGGGTATTTTTTTCCGATTGTTGATTGGAATTGCTATCCTGATTATTTTTATTTTTTTGCCGTTCCAACAATTTATCATATATTTCTTCGGCAGAATGATTTAAAGCTTCCGGCATATTAACGCCGTCACCGACAATTTCATATCCTTCTTTTTTCAAAATTTGGTTGATAACGGCATCTGTCGCGGTGTTCCATAATTTCGGTTGTTTCCCTTTACTGCGCATAATATGATTGAAGGCTACGTGCATAACTTCGTGCGCATAAATAAACGCCCTTTGATCTTCATTTAAGCTTTTAAAATATTCAGGATTAAAAAATACTGTTTTACCGTCAGTAGCGGCAGTGTCTATAATTTGAGACAATTCCCCATCCGTTGGTTTAGTATCAAGTTTAGACATAGTAACGCCCAACAACGGAAATTTTTGCAAAACATTAGCTTTGACATCTTCTATATAATCATATTGCGTTGTTTGTTGTTTTGCCGCCATTTTAAATCTCCCAAAGCAGGGACAGCTTTTTCAATTCCGGCGCAACTTTATTTAAATCGCTGATTGAAATTACGATATGCACATTATTACCAAGTTTAAAATTTCCGGCACGGCGATCTTTAATTAAACCGACAAATTTCTTTTGTTCATCAAAGCTTTGTGTATCTAAGTTCTGCACCACCAAATAAACCGAATTACTACTGTCAATAGCCTGAATTTCTTCCTTCCACTGCGTCGGAATATGCAGTTCACGTTCATCAATATCCGCGTCAATAAATACGGCATACTCATCATTAAAAGCGCATTTACCGACAACAATCAATGGCTGTAACGGATTATTGCGTAAAATTTGCTCCAAAAATATTTTAGATACAGCCTTAACCATTGCGTCCCCATCCTCCGAGTTTGAATGCTATACCTTTATTTTCAGCTGCCAATTCGCTGCTTCTTTTGGCGGCATCAAAAACCGAACCGTATTCTTTGCCAAGATTATCTACAATAAAACGGCGGACTTCTTTTTGCTGTTTATTATCAGCGTGGCGCAAATTAAGTGTCAAAGCTAATTTGGCATCTTGAGTTGCAGGTATGCTTCGTCTGTCATAATTATGGTTGACAATATCTTCTGCACTTAATTGTGGAATTTTAGCAAATGCCAAAAAGTTAGAAGCCAACTCATTACCCATTTTAGCAACCAGTAATTCTTTCCGAATAATACCGTGATTATTGTATATAATATCGGAAACCTGCTCCCAACCGCGCGGATCCAAGGCATATTTAGATTCGTCCTCTTTGTATTCTGAATAAAACACATCATCACCGTAAGTACCCACGAAAGAAGTCACCAACGGATGAATATTAGTGCGGTTTTTATCGTTGGGATGTTTATAACTGCTTTCCGAACCCCAAATCATCCATTCACGCACATCAGGCTCCAGATAAATATGTCCGGACATACGGCGGAACAACGGTTCCGGCATATTATACGCCGCCTCGCTTTCATTGCGGTTATTGCCTGCCAGAATAACTACGCTGTTTTCCGGCAATTTGCCTTTACTCGGTGTAATAGATTTTTTCAAGGTCAGATGGAATATCAAACTCTGAGTTGTCGGTCTGGCATTGGTTACCTCATCAATAAACAAAACGTGCATCTTGTCGGGTTCAGCAGCACATTTGCGCTTTAATTCAACGTACCAATCAGGCTCAACCCAAACTCCGTTGGTAAGATTTTCTTCTGTGGCGGCAACTTCCTGACCGCTCGGATAGCGAACTTTTCCGACAATATCTTCCGGCAATACGCCATTCCACAACGGAACTGCTGTTAAATCAGGGTCCACTTGCTCTACACGGGCTGTTTTACCGATACCTGACGGACCGTGCAACATAAAACTCATACCGTTTCTAACGTAAAATTCTATTTGCTCATTAATTGACATAGGGGTTTCATCAACGACCACAACGGAAGTTTTAGAGTTATTATTCATTGTTGTTTGTCCTTTGGATTTTTGAGATTTATCAAATTCTGCAACTACTTCATCAATTTCTTCATCATAGGTATCTTCAGACGATTTTCCGGAAGTTGTCAAACTCTGTTTTTTGTTTGATAAGCCTCCGCCCGAAGATTGTGTTTGCGATTCCAAATCTGGTTGAAACCAACTTTCATTTTCGCCGTTAACATCAGGTAATTCATCGTCCGGATATAATGAAAGGTCAGAAACAGTTATTCCATCACCTATTTCTCTTTCGTTTACAATTCGAGGGTATATATTTGAATTTTGCATATTATTTCCTTGAGGTATGATTTCTTTTGCAAAGTATGTATTTAAACCGTTTAATATAATATCGGGATTTTCACCGTTTCCATTTCCCCAATCAGAACTCAGAAGAATATTATCGGCAAGCAGCTGACCATCTTTTCCTTCAATCCACCTTATAGGTTTTACAACGTAATAATTGTTGTTATAAACAGCATACTTTGTTTTATTAAGTATATATTCGCTGGATTTTATTTTTACTGAACCGTCATAGCCGGTATGATATATTTTACCGGTGGGACGCAGCTTTGAAACATCAATATATTCGTCGCACTTATCTTGCGGAAATTCTCCAAGCTCATAAATATTTCCCAGAGCCATTTCTCCTACTTTGCGTAAAATATGTTTGATTTTTTGCGCTTCCTCAGCTGAAATCATCGGTCTTACACCATAAAATTTATATTGTCTACGAGTGTAAATAGTGAAGTTGTGCGATTTAACAATACACGGTTCATTGGTACTAGCCTTAATCCAATAACAACCTAACTCAGGGTCGATTTGATTGCGTATTTTACTAAATTGCGTACATTTAGCATATACTGCCCCACAATAATCACCTCTATACAAATCATCACTACTAGGAATAGTGAATTTTACGTCGGCAATTTTTTGCGGCGAAAAAGATTTGTTTATGGTATTATTTATACTCTGCCTGAGAGCATCATTTTGCTCTTGTGTGTATGAATCGTACATATTTTCTCCTTACAGTACTTTTTTAGCAAAATAAGTATTCAAATCACTGATAATAAATTGGGGTGTTTCTCTTCTCATTTTCGACAAATACTATCATCTATTAACATATTTGTCAATAATTAAATTGACAAAATATAAAAAAAACGCGCTCACAAAGAACGCGTTTTTTTACACTGTTTATTTTATTATTATTCACCTTCATCATCAGGTTTTGCTACACTTGCTTCAGTACCATCATCAGACGGAGGAACAATATCAGGCAACGCTCCGATTGCTTGTTTGCGTTTCAACTTGTTGACAAATTTGATAGAACGCTGTGCATCCCATTTGCGTTTACCCTCTTCACTTTGATATATAACTTTGTATACCTCAATAGCCTGATCAAATTCGGATAACTTGGTCAAACAAGACGCCAACCCGTCATAAAGCTTATGGGTATAGCGACCATTAACTACCGCCTGAGCTTTTTTATAGCATTTCAAAGCATCTTTAAACTTAAACATTTTTTGATAAACATAACCGATGCTTACCCAAGCTTGCAAATCCTGACTGTTTATATTGAGAATCTTAGTGAAACATTTCAATGCCGAATCGTTATCTCCCATCAACTGATAGGTAACGCCGATACCATTCCACGCTTTGGTGTTATATTTATCCCCCGATAAAACTTTTTTGAAAAAAGAGATGGAACGATCATATTGCTTTAACTTTTGCAGAGTAACCGCAATACTGAGCAATGTTTGCGGATGCTTGCTGTCTATCTTCATAGCCTCTTCCAAAACATCAAGAGCTTCTTTGTAAGAAAACATATGCTGCAGGGCAATAGCTTTACCGTTCAATGCTTCCAATGAAGTTCTGTCATTGGCAAATGCCTCATCAAAGCAAGCTATGGCTTCCTTATACAAACCGCGCATACTCAAAGTAACGCCTTTGTTATTCAATACTTCAACTGATTTCGGATTAATAGCCAGAGCCTGATCAAAACGCTCCACGGCATCCGTATATTTACTCATTTTCTGGAAAGCAAATCCCTGACTGTTCAATGCTTTCCAAGCTCTCGGATTTTCAGCAATAACTTCCGAAAATTTTTCTATAGCTTCTTCATATTGTCCGGCATCAAGTAATTCCTGCCCTCTTTTATATGACGTATTTTCGTTTAATTTAACCATTTTTACCTCTTTCAATTACAGAATAATTGAGCTAGGGATACCACATTTTTAATATTATGTCAAGAGTTTTATATTTGCGATAATTGCTTGAAAATAGGTATATCTGTCCTTATTTCGAGATATCGGCATAAAAATTTTTGACAATTTTTTTTGATATTTTCGCGATTATTTTTGAAATATCGCTGATATTGATTTCTAAAATCTTCCGAAGAGGTATCAAAAACCAATTTACTGTCATTATATTGAGCCGCATAAGTTCCTTCCTGCGGTGCAACTTCTTCCAATACGTCAAATATGTTTACGCAATATACTTGGTGCTTACGCGCTAAAACAGCTATTTTTTTGAATTTTTCCGTGTCTATATGATAAAAGTCGCTCAAAATAAATACGGTTCCTTTTCCCTTTTGGCTGTATTGCAGTACATCAAAGGCTTCACTCATATCTCCCAAAGCGCCGTATTGAAGTATTTCACGCGATTTTAACGCTATTTGATTGAACATATACATTAAATTGGTAAAATTATTCTGCGGTTTAAAATATGTCGTCTGTTTGCCGTCATATATCAGCAGACCGAACCTGTCTTTGTTGCGAACCGTAATCCAACCGATAAGAGATGCCAGTTTAGACGCCGTAACCGATTTAAGTTCATTTCTGGTACCGAATACCATAGTTGCCGATAAATCGAGGAAAACCACAATTTCTCTGTCTTTTTCCTCATTGAAAATTTTAGTGTACGGTTCTGATTTTCTGGCTGTCACACGCCAATCTATATCGCGGATATCATCACTGAAATTGTAGGCGCGTACTTCCTCAAATTCCATTCCCCTGCCCTTGAAAGCCGACTTAACGTCTCCGGCACGATTAGAGGTCAATTTATTCGGTTGTAACGATAAATACGGCAAATAACGCTGCTGAGCAATCAAATCCTCAACACTGACGGCTAATCCGTCAAACCGGTTATGCATATTTTCGCTGTTTTTGCTGAACCACGGCATTGTACTATCCTTACGGTAACGGGACAAGTTTAAGTAACTTTGATATAACGTCATCACTGGTTAATCCTGAAGCTTGAGCTTCAAAACTCAATATCAGACGATGACGCAAAACATCATATACCAATGCGTGAATATCTTCCGGTATAACGAAATCCCTTCCCGAAAGCCACGCGTGAATTTTGGCGCATTTATCCAAGGCTATGGTGGCACGCGGACTTGCTCCGTATGCAATGGTATTGTTCAAACTTTCGTCATATTTTTCCGGATGACGGGTAGACATAATCAATTGTACCAAATATTCCTCCACAGCCTCACTGACGTGAATATCGTAAGCTTCTTTTCTGGCCGATAAGACGTCATTAATTGTCAAAGAACAAACTCTTTGCTTGGTATTGTTATTGGCTTTTGCCATATCTTCTCCGCGCACCAGATGTAAAATCCGGTGTTCGGTAGCAGCATCAGGCTGTCCGATTTTAATATACATCAAAAAGCGATCCAGTTGTGCTTCCGGCAAATTATAAGTTCCTTCGTGTTCAATCGGGTTTTGAGTTGCCATTACCATAAACAAATCAGGTAATTTATATTGTTTACCGCCCACACTGACTTGGCGTTCCGCCATAGCTTCCAATAATGCCGATTGCACTTTGGCCGGCGCACGGTTTATTTCATCTGCCAAAATCAAATTGGCAAATACCGGTCCTTTTCTGAATTCAAATTCTCCGGTTGCCGATACGTAGATTTCGCTTCCGGTAATATCCGATGGCAATAAATCAGGTGTAAACTGGATTCTGTTATAGTCCGCTTCTATACATTCGGAAAGTGTTTTGATGGCTTTGGTTTTAGCTAATCCCGGAGCTCCTTCAACCAAAGCGTGTCCGTCTGCCAACATAGTGATAATCAATTTTTTTACCAAATCTTCCTGTCCTAAGATTTGCTGTTGCATATATTGTTTCAAACCGATGATTTTTTCTCTGATTTCCGACATTGTATTCCTTTCAAAAACCTGTTTGTAAAACATTAAAATACTTTTCAAAGTTTTTATAATACTATATTTGTATATATAAGTTGTAAAATTGTTAAAAACAAGAAAATTAAGAAGATTATACATGGATGACGATATTTTTGATTTAGACGACCAAAATTCGGCGCCGCAGCTGTATGACAATATCAGTGCGCTAAAACCGGCTATGCCGTGGCTTGATGAACTGAATCCGGAACAAAGGCAGGCTGTTGAATGCACACAAGGTCCTCTTCTTGTACTTTCGGGTGCCGGAACCGGAAAAACTAAAGTACTGACTACCAGACTCGCATATATTTTAGGTAATATGCTTGCTCAGCCGTGGAATTGTTTAGTGGTAACTTTCACTAATCGTGCCGCCAATGAAATGAAAGAAAGGGTGCAAAATTTAATCGGAGATACCGTTAACAGCGTGTGGCTGGGAACCTTTCACAGAATATGCGTCAAAATATTGAGAGCACACGCGGAACTGGCGGGGTTAAAACCTAATTTTACCATTTTGGGCGAAGATGATCAAAAACGGTTAATTAAACAGATTTTGGAAGCCGAAGGCAGAGATGATAAAAAATATCCGCCGCAAAGCTTCGTTGATAGTATTTCTCGGTTAAAAGACAAAGGCATTACCGTGGATAGAGCCGTTTCGGAATTTCGTTCTTCCGTATTATTGACGGTTTATCAGAAATACCAATCCCGTTTGTTGGAACTTAATTGTGTCGACTTCGGCGATATTTTGTTGGATACGCTGATTTTATTACAATCAAATCCTGATGTTGCTCAAGTATATTTAGATAAATTTAAGTATATTATGGTTGACGAGTATCAAGACACCAATATTACTCAATATTTGCTGTTGCGTTTACTCTCTCAAAGGCATCGCAATATATGTTGTGTAGGTGATGACGACCAATCAATATATTCTTGGCGCGGCGCGGAAATAGAAAATATTTTACGTTTTCAAAAAGATTTTGAAGATGCACGAGTTATTCGTTTGGAGCGGAATTATCGTTCAACCGCAAATATATTGAATGCCGCCTCGTCTTTAATCGCACATAATACCGAGCGTTTGGGAAAAACCTTAAAGGTGGCGGAAAACAGCCCTTCGGCCCGGTATGCCGATGATAAAATCAGAGTAAACAATTATTTCAGCGGTGAAGAAGAAGCCAAACAGATATCATCTGAAATTGAAAGATTGCACCATAACGGATTTGATTATTCTCAAATTGCGGTTTTGGTTCGTACCGCCGCGCAAACTCGGGAATTTGAAGAAAAATTTATAAATGAGGCAATACCGTATCAGGTTATAGGCGGACCCAAATTCTATGAAAGAGCAGAAATCAGAGATATTTTAGCTTATTTAAGAGTATTACTGCAGCCCTCAGATGATCTGGCTTTTGAAAGAATTATCAACAAACCGTCTCGCGGTATAGGGGCTAAAACCATTGAAAAATTAAGACAAATTACCCATCTTAAGCAGGTATCTATGTTTGACGCGGTAGAATATCTATTGGCTGAGACAACAGGTATCAGCAGCAAAGCCAAAAATAATCTGAGTGAATTAATTAATAACTTTAAGATATGGCGTGAACTTTTAGGACACGCACAGCCTGCCGATTTGACCAATCAGATAATTAATGATTCCGGTTATATGGATATGCTTAAGAATGACACATCTGCCGAAGCCGAGGGAAGAATCGAAAACCTCCGCGAACTTATTAATGTGATGAGTGACAGTGATAATTATCCGACTATGGCAGAATTTTTGGAACACGTCAGTTTGGTAATGGACAATGATTCTTCTATGGATACCAACAAGGTGATGCTTATTACATTGCATTCCGCCAAAGGATTGGAATTTGACGCGGTATTTTTACCGGGATGGGAAGAAAGTTTATTTCCTCATCAAAGAAGTCTGGATGAAGGCGGAAGCAACTCTTTGGAAGAAGAACGACGTTTAGCCTATGTAGCCATAACCAGAGCTAAAAGAAAGTTATATATTTCAATGGCAACATCTCGTAAGATATACGGAGAATGGAAAAATAATCCCCCTTCCCGCTTTTTAAACGAAATTCCGAGCAGCTGCCTGCAAATTACCAATCAAGTCAGCAGTTGTTATAACGGTAGCGGAAGCTATTACGGGAACTATTCGTATAAAAATTCGACTTCAAAATACAGCGATTATTACAATAAAAAGAAATTCTCGACTAAACCAAGTTATCAAAAATATACCGAAGATGATGAACATGACTATTCCTATGAACCGGTTGACAGCTATTACCAACCTAAGAGCAAAAACTCCTACATAGGAGTAAAAGTTTATCACGACACATTCGGGTATGGAAAAATTATATCCGTATCGGGGCAAATGTGTGTGGTCAGATTTGATAACTACGGTGATAAAAAAGTTATGGGAAGTTACTTAAGACGCGCTTAATAAAATATTTTTGTTAAACAAAAAAACGTTCTCTTTTGCGGAGAACGTTTTTTTCAACAATACAGATAATTTAATATCCCACGGATTTGTTCATACTGCGCACGATCTGATTTTGTTTATCATTATCCTTAGGGGTGATGACTTTAGAACATTCATTATCACGTTTGGTCATATCCTCGGCGTTTGCTTTCATAAAGAAATCATTGGCTTTATCGACAATCTGTTTGTAACGTGCTTCGCTTATTGATGCCGAAGCGGCAAAATATCCGGCGGCTCGTTTCATACTATCGTTTTCGCCATTACCTAAATAATCCAAACAATAAACAATTTCTTCATCACCGGCATAAATGCCTTCCACCATCGTTGAAGGAGAAATAACAACTTTCTTTACAATCGGTTGCGGAGTGTGATACACCGGCTTTTTCTTCAAAACAGGCTTAACAGGTTTCGGCGCCGGCTTTTTGCTTACTGTTTTTACCGGCTCTTTTTTCTGAACAGCAGGTTTTGCCTGTTCTTTTTCTTCAACTTTCGGAGTATCGGCTTTTTCTTTGGCAATACTGTCCAAACTCTTAGCTAAATTTTCTTTTTCTGCAATTGTCTTCATTAATTCTGTTTGCAAAGCAATAACTTTCTGTTCTGCTTGTTCTTTGTCATATTTAGCCTTAGCAATTTCCGCACCTGCCTCATTAACCATATTAATATATTGGCTTTCGGTTATGGTAGGAACTTCTTTTACAACCTCCGCTGCCGATACTTCCGCAACAGATATTTCCTGAGGTTTATTTTCTTCAACCGCAACCTTTTGCGGTACTTCTTTTACCTCTGCAACAACCGTTTCCGGAACTTTAGCAGCCTCCTCTGCTATCTTTTGCGATACCTGTTTTGCCTTTTCTTTTACTTCAGCAACCGCCTCTGCTGCAGAATTTTTTTCTTCATCGGCAGCAAACTGTTTTTGCAATTGAAGATATTGCACCAATACGGGAGTAACCTTCTTTAAATCTTTCTTCTCTGCTATTTTTAACGGTGTCCATCCTTTAAGATTTGTTGCATTCAAATCTGCTCCGTATGAAAGCAAAATTTGCGTCATATCGGCATTATCCAAAGCTACGGCATAATGCAATGCCGTATTTCCCTGTTCATTCAATCCGTTAGGATTTTCCTGATTATTTAACAATTCCAATACTTTTGATATATTGTTGTTTTTAACGGCATCTATTAATTCCGGTGCAGAAGCGTGTGCCTGTAATGCAAACATACTTACGAAGGCCAACAACAGAGTTTTTTTCATAGTTTTCTCCTCTTTATATTCATACAAACCTTTACTGATAATATCCTATTTTTCTATTTTTGCAAGAATTTTATAAAGGTCATCTCTGATTAAAGATGACCTTATGTTTTTTTCTTACAATTTTATTTCAATATGCAATTCTTTAAGTTGTTTTTCATCAACCGTGTTCGGAGCTTGCATCATCAAATCTTGCGCCTTACCGTTGAGAGGGAACAGAATTACATCACGGATAATCGGTTCGTCAAGCAATAACATAACGGTACGATCAATCCCCGGAGCGCAACCGGCGTGCGGAGGTGCGCCGAACTTAAACGCACTTATCATACCACCGAATTTATTATCTACTACGCTATGGTCATATCCGGCAATTTCAAAGGCCTTATACATAATTTCCGGAACGTGATTACGTACGGCACCCGATGCCAGTTCGACACCATTGCATACCAAATCATACTGGTATGCCAAAATATCAAGCGGATTTTGATTATTAAGAGCATCCAAACCGCCTTGCGGCATTGAGAACGGATTATGCGAAAATTCAACGGCACCGGTTTCCTCATTTTCCTCATAAAACGGAAAATCAACAATCCAGCACAATTTAAACGAATTTTTATCAAACAAATCCAATGCCTCACCCAACATATTGCGTACAACGCCGGCAAATTTATTGACGGTTTTTTCAGCCCCGCCCATAAATAATACGGCATCTCCTTCTTCCAAAGAAAATATATTTTTCAATTCATTCAATTTTTCTTCGGAAAAGAACTTGGCGATACCTTTGGCACCGTTTTCAGACAAAGCCACATAAGCCATTCCGCCCATTCCCTGCTCTTTGGCGTATCCGTCAAATTTATCAAAGAATGAACGCGGTTTATTACCTGCCTTCGGTGCTTTAATGGCTCTTATTTGCTCACCGTTTGCCGCTTTACCGTCATAAACACCAAAGCCCGAATTTACAAAAAATCCGGTAGCATCTTGAATAATCAGCGGATTACGCAAATCCGGTTTATCACTGCCGTATTTAATCATAGCATCCTTAAAAGCAATATGCTCAAACGGAGCCTGTGATACGGTCTTGCCGTTGGCAAACTTATTGAATATCGAACCCATCGTATGCTCTATTACTTTGAAAACATCTTCTTGAGTAACAAACGACATTTCCATATCAAGCTGATAAAACTCCCCCGGTGAACGGTCAGCTCTGGGATCTTCATCTCTGAAACACGGCGCAATTTGAAAATAGCGGTCAAATCCGGATACCATAAGCAATTGTTTGAACTGTTGCGGAGCTTGCGGCAAAGCATAAAAGCGCCCCGGATTTAAACGCGAAGGCACCAAAAAATCACGCGCGCCTTCCGGAGAAGACGCCGTCAAAATCGGCGTTTGATATTCGGTAAAACCTTGCTCTATCATAAGCTTACGCATTTCGGCAATAACCTTTGAACGCAACATAATATTGTTATGAATCCGCTCGCGGCGCAAATCCAAGAAACGATACTTCAACCGCAACTCTTCAGGCTCGTTTCCCTCTCCGAAAACCTGTATCGGCAAAACATCGGCTTCAGAGTATACTCTGACATCTTTTACCTTTATTTCTATATCTCCGGTCGGCATATTTTTGTTTACGCTTTCGCGGGCAACAACTTCTCCGTCAAAACCGACCACGCTTTCAACACGTATATCTTTGATTTTTTCAAACAAATCCGAAGAGCTGTCAAACACGCATTGAGTTATGCCATAGTGATCGCGCAAATCAACAAAGCACAGATTTCCGAGATTGCGCTTGCGATGTATCCATCCCGCCAGTTTTACTGTTTGCCCGACGTTTTCGGCTCTCAGTTCTCCGCAGGTATGCGTACGGTATTCGTTCATTATTTCCTCTTTCTTATTGTTACAACTTAAATTGTTCTAAAGCTAAATTGTAATAAAATCAACCCCAAATTAAAAAAATATTAAGCAATATTTTATATTCTGATAAAAGATGGAGAATAAAATGCAGCTTATTGATACTGATGAAAAATTAATAAAATTTTGCAATATTTTAGAAAAGCAAACCTTTATAACCGTAGATTCCGAATTTATACGCGAACATTGCTATTACCCGAAACTATGTTTGTTACAGGTTGCTTACGATGGTGACTGTGCGGTAATAGATCCGTTGGCAAATATTGACTTATCACCTTTTTTTGATATTTTACAAAATCCCGATATAGTCAAGGTTTTCCATTCCGGTCGGCAAGATATTGAAATCTTCTATAATTTAACCGGAAAAACACCCAAAAATGTATTTGATACGCAAATTGCCGCGATGGTGTGCGGATTTGCGGAAAATATCGGATACGGTAATTTGGTTCACGATATTGTGCATATTGATTTAGATAAATCTCAAAGGCTTACCGATTGGAGCCTTCGCCCTCTCGATGAGGCACAGCTTCAGTATGCCGTATGCGACGTAACATATTTGGTCGATTGCTATAAGTATTTATGCGATTATATGCAGAATAACCATCGTCAGGATTGGATAAAAGAAGAAATCGACTGTCTTTGCGACGAGAACGGGTATTGTATAAGTCCTGACGATGCTTGGACAAGAATCAAACATAATGCTCATTCTCCGCAATTTCTGGCTGCACTCAAATATTTGGCGGCTTGGCGCGAAAAAAGAGCGCAGAAGTTCAATGTGCCGCGTTCCGGTATTCTTAAAGATGATGTATTGCTTAATATCGCCAGCACTTTCCCGAAATCCTTGAATGATTTAAAAACGGTTCGTAATTTGAAATCGGAAATAATAAACGGACGTTTAGGTGCGGAAATAATAGAAGTTCTGCAGGAGGCTTCTCACAATCCGATGCCTAGCGATATCTGTCGTGCAGACAGAAAACAACACACCGGTGTTCCGAATCACGAACAAAGTTTGATGGAAATACTGAAATTACTGCTCAAAATAAAGTGTCAGGAAGCCGGCGTCATTACAAAACTGGTCGCAAATGACGAAGATTTGCGTTACATCATATTAAACCAACCGCAAAATACAAATGCTATGCAATCTTGGCGCTACGAGATATTCGGAAAATTCGCCGAACAAATCTGTAAAGGTAAACTCTCAATAACATATAATCCGAAGAAAAAGTGCATTGAGGTTAAATAACATTATTTCGTTTTCAGAAATTTTTCTATTCTGAAATAGTTGCATAATCCGGCTATACGGCACAGGCTTTTATACAAACCTTTCTTTTTATTGCTTGTCAAATCAAGCCAGCGCAATAAGGATAATAAATAAAATATTTGTATTCCGTACAACCACATTGACGCGGAATAGTTTCCGTTTATTTCATTAATCATAAAATAAATTTTCTTAAATTTTTTCATACTGCCGAACAGAGATGAAAAACGGCAAATTTGCATAATATTATGCGCAAAATCTTCTATTTCGTAGCCGTAACGAATGGCGTCAAAATCTATCAGATGAATTTTATTATCGGCGGATATCAGAATATTATTTTGTGAAAAATCTCCGTGTATAACATTATCTGTCTGCGGAAACTTTACCAGATTATTTTTTATCCTGTTCCAAAATAAAATCATACATAAGCGCTCTCCGATATTTTTGCTCACAGATATTTTTTCATTTATCTCTTTTTGCAAATTGTCCATCATAATTTGCGGACGCACGTTATCACTTGCCAAATGCGCCCCGAAAACTTGATGATATTTGTCAGACAAATTTTTCAATACCGCCGAATTAAGTCTGTTATACCGTAGCTTAACGGCATTGTAATAAGGCATAGCCACTAATTTATAGCCGTCAAATTCATCCAAATTTAATGCACGGTTTTCTCCCAAATATTCAAGCATAAAGCGCATACGATTGTAATTTCCGATGTGGTCCAATAATTTCAACAAATAAGTTCCTTTATCCGTGATTATTTTGAAATTATAAGAACTTCCTCCTTTATATATTTCGCTCATACTTTTAAAACCGACAAATAATTCGTTTTGCCGAATAAATTTTTCCAATTCTTCAATACGCGCAAATTTCATAAAGTTTAGTACCTCTATCTACGATATTCGTGAGCCTTATAGCACCCCAAAATCTGATATTCTTCAGAAAAGAATTTTAACTCGGATAAAGCGTATTGCAATGCTTTGGAATTGATATGTTGTTCAACTTCGATATAAAACTGAGCCGAGAAAAATTTCCCGTTCAGTAAATAACTCTCCAGCTTAGATATATTAATGCCGTTAGTGGCAAATCCGCCCAAAACTTTGTACAAAGCAGCCGGAATATGCTTGGTTATAAAAACTATTGAAGTTATAAACTTACCGCCGTCATCTTGCGGAATATTCTCGTCTTTTTGCATTATTAAGAATCGGGTGGTATTGTTATCGGCATTTTCTATGTTGGAGGCTAAAATATCAAGTCCGTAAATTTCCGCTGCCAATTTAGAGGCTATTGCGGCTTTGCTCATATCCTGTTCCAGAGCTATTTTTTCACACGACTTAGCCGTGTCAATACGGGAAACAGCCTTAATATTATGCGCCTTTAAAAAATTACTGCATTGAGCCAATGCCTGCGGATGCGATGCCGCAGACACAATATTTTCTATTTTGGTTCCCCTCACGCCCAATAACTGATGTTCTATTCTCATAAAATATTCGCCGACAATATACAGACCTGCTTTCGGTAACAGAAAATGAACATCCGATACTCTGCCGGCATTGGAATTTTCCACCGGAATCACCGCCTTATCGGCTAAACCGTTATTGACTAATTCCATTGCTATTTCAAAAGTATCGCAAGCAATATATTCCTGATTCGGAAACAATTTAGTGCAGGCTATGTGCGAATATGCGCCGGCAACTCCCTGATAGGCAATTTTTAACATAATTTAAGTCCTTTCTTTTCCGACATAATAAATATAATTATCGATGTGTCAAGCAAATAACAAATTTGACTAATATGAATAACGTAATTGTCCGATGAGTTCCTGTCTGTTATGACCGCTTTCGTTATGCGACATATTATACATTACCGCAAATGAAATATCTTTGGTAAAATTAACAGATGTTTCGGCTTTATAAATCAGACGGCTGCCGAATTTACGGGTGGCAAAGTCTTTTTCCGCTCCGAAATTAGCTTTAAATCTTCCGAAATCATTAAATACACCGATTTCCGGCGCTGCTCCCATCCATTGATTTTCTCTGATAAATCCTCCGTACTGTCCCTTTGCGCTTAAGATACCGTACAGCCAAAACCAATCAAATAAAGCATAAGTTTTCCCCATTCCGAATTTAATTTCTCCGACATATCCCTCGTGATTATTACTCGGATTATATTCACGATGAATATTGAAATCGCTGATATATGACCACGGAGAAAATATTTTATCGGCGGGTACAAATGAATCGATTTTCAAGCCGGTGAAACGGTGTAAAACTGCTTTATGATTTTGGTTATAATAACGAAACTGACTTTCCAACACACTTATTCCGGCGCCTTTTATCAAGCCCCAATTATCGTCTGTCAAAGCGGTATAAGCCGGACGCAGATTGATTTGTTCAAAACTTTTATGATTATATACTCCGCCGCCGAACATTATTTGAGCCGAAGCGTGTGATAAATTAGGCTCTTCTCCCTGCGGTTTTACGGTTTCGATTTCCGGCATAGAACTGCGTTTGCGTAAAACGGCAAAGCTGTTTTTGCGATAATCCTTGAGTTCCATATATCCTGCCGTATATATATATTGGTAATATTGATATTGAGTTTCCAATACCGCTGATTGCTCGGTTTCAGACAAATTTTCCATATCATAATCGTGTTCTTTTATTCCGCGGTAAAATGCTTCAAATTGCCCCTCGTTCATTGCTTTTGTTTGTGCTTTGATTTTGGTATATCGGGACGGACGGTAATTAACATTATCCACCAAATCCGGAACTTCTTTTATTGTTTTCAGTGTATCAAGAGGAATTGCCCAATAATTATAGTCCGCGGTGACATTCAGTTCAGGTCGAACCGCTTCCAGTAATTCCAGTATCATATATGAGCAATTTTTATTTAAGAAAAAGTATCTTATCAACGCATTTTTCATCTCGTAAAGATGATTTACGAACTTATTTTGTTCTTTAAGTGTAAGATTAAGATGATACTCCCAAATATCTCTGTTTTCGATATTATTATATGTATTTATAACATCCCAATAAGGGCTGATGACATATCCGCCGTAATATCCGCCGACCAATCCCTTAAACGCATATATCGGTCCGCTGTCATCTCCTGAATTTGCTCCGAAATTGGAACCGTGCGCCAACATTTGCGTACCTTTGCGCGCAGTATCTATTCTGATAAGCGTATGCCCGAACAACGAAGCCGGATTGCTCATATATGCATTGGTAAAAAGCACTGTAATTCCGTCAGGCTTAACATCATTCATAAAGCTCTGATATTCTTCACAATCATCAAGATTGCCTTTCACCAATCCCTTTTCTTTTAACCACTCGAAACGCGCCGGAAATTCACATTTTATTTTATCGCCTTCATTAAACAGTTTTATTTCCGTTTCCATTTCCTTTTGGGGATTATAACGCCCTTCTTCATCGGCATAAAACTTATCGTTATCAACCAAACCTTCATAACCGCCGAAAGTCAGCGATTTATAATGCAAAAGTTTCAGCCATTCCGGACTTTCGGCATAATTCATCTCTGCCTTTACCGAAAAACAATAAAGACAAATTACTAAAATAAAAAACGTTTTTTTAAGCATTGTTTATTACGCGAAATCGGATATGTTAAAAGCAAAGATACCGGCGTTTTAAGCCGGTATGACAACATCTTTACTGTCAAGCCGGTTTAATCCGGCATCTTTGCCGTAAATTACATTATGCGTTGGCAATTTCCATAACGCGCAAAGTCACATCAGCGGCTTCCACATCATCATTAGGGAAAATATACGCAAAATTACGCTGAACATCTTTACCCAGTTTTGAGCTGTCAACATTCATAATGCCTGCCAATGTCTCAATGGTTTCACCCTTGCCTGCAGCTGCGTCCATAGCAAATTGTTCCATATTGTCTTCCAAGAAAGCCAACATCATTCTGCCGGTTCCGCCGGTAATGCGTCCGTTAGGATCACATCCTGAGGTGCCGAAAGTAACGCCGAAAGTATTAGAACCGAAAAATCCGTTTGTGGTCATAGCCAAAGACTGCGGAATAATTCCGGATTGTCCTCTCCAAGCCATAGACCCCAAACCGCAACCGCCGGTAGAGTCAATGGCATTAGCATTGCTTGTCAAGCAAACAATTGAGCAAGCCAAAACTGCGCCTAAAATTTTTTTCATTTAAAGTCTCCTTAAGTTTAACTTAACGGGCAAAGTCTAACATACTTAAATAAAAAGTATAACAATAGCCGCAACTTTTGCACAGATTTTATGCTTTGAAGTTTAAATTCCAATCGCTGTAACGTGCCGGATCATTTCCCCAATTTTCCCGCACTTTGACGTATAAAAACAAGTGTATGCGCTCTTCCAGCAGTTCTTCCAATTCTTTGCGCGCACTTTGTCCTATCTTCTTAATCATTGAGCCGTTTTTACCTAAAACAATAGTTTTTTGTCCGTCTCTTTCCACGTAAACAGTCATCTCTGCTCTGATTGAACCGTCATCTTTATGTTCCCAGAGTTCCGGCTCAACGGTCAAAGAATACGGAAGTTCCTGCCTCAAATTCAAAAATAATTTTTCGCGTACCACTTCGGCAGCCAGATAGCGTAACGGCATATCCGACATCTGCTCTTCCGGGTACAACCACGGACTTTCCGGTAAATTATCCGCCAAATATTGGTAAAAATCGGTTATATGGTCACCGGATTGCGCCGAAAACATAAATACTGCGTCGAATGAAAACACATTTTCAAATTCTTCTTTGAGACTTTGCAGCTCTTCATCTTCCATCAAATCTATTTTATTGAATGCCAACACCGCGTGCGCATCTTTTTTTATCAACTCATCGATTATGGCTGAAGTTTCCTCATTCATACCGCGTTTGGCATCAACCACCAAGACGTTTATATCGGCATCGGAAAAACCATTCCACGCCGAAGCTACCATAGCTCTGTCAAGGCGGCGTTTCGGCACAAAAATCCCCGGAGTATCCAGAAAAATAATCTGCGTATTATCATATATACCGATACCTTTAATAGTGGTTCGGGTGGTCTGTGCTTTTGGCGACACAATAGAGACCTTTGAACCGACAAAGTTATTGGTTATGGTTGATTTTCCGGCATTGGGAGCACCTATGAGAGCCACATATCCGCAACGTGTATCAGTCATTTTGTTTCCTTATTGTTTTAAGCAGTTCTTCGGCAGCGTGCTGTTCCGCCATTTTTTTATTTTTACCTTTTCCGAATGCAAAAATCTTATCGTTCAAAGCAACCTTTACGGTAAATATCGGTTCGTGCTCGCTGCCTTCTTTGGATACCGTTTCATAAACAGGCAACGGTAATTTTTGAGTATGAAAATATTCTTGCAAACGTGTTTTAAAATCTTTACCGGAATCGGCATCATTTATCATATATTCCCAATTTCTCTCCACGAAAGCAATCGCTTGCTCTATATCGGAATCGATATAAATAGCGCCGATGATTGCTTCTCCGATATCGCCGAGAACATTCGTACGCTGTGTTGTTTCTTTATCTTTGGCTATGATATATTCATCTATGTGCATTTTTTTCACCACATCCGCCACAGCTTCGGCACAAACCAATTTTACGTGACGCTGAGCCAAATCACCCTCTCTGTCATTTGGAAATCTGTTGTATAAAAGATGCGCCATAGTCATTCCCAACACCCTGTCGCCCAAAAACTCCAGACGCTCGTAATTACGATGTTCGTTTCCGGTCATACTGCTGTGCGTCAGTGCTTGCTGCAACAATTTTATATTTTTAAAACGGTATTGCAGAATTTCTTGTAATTTTTGCATTTTTAATGAATACCTTTAAAAAATCTCTTCCAACGAATAGCCTTCGGCCAAGTCCACGGTTTTAACACAGAACCTTTATCATTATGAGAAAAGAATATGAATTTGGCTTTTCCCACCAAATTTTCTTTAGGCACAAATCCGACGCTGATACGACTGTCGTCCGAACGATCTCTGTTATCCCCCATTACAAAAAACGAATCTTGAGGAACTTCAAATTCTTCCGTATTATCAACAATACGTTCTTTATCGGTTATTTCTATAATTTTATGTTTAACTTCGTTTGGCAAAGTTTCTTCATAAATATGATAAAATTCCGGAATGGAAACATACTCGTCAACAATATATCGTCCTTCTTCTTTTCTATCCACTATTTCACCGTTGATATAAAGACGGCCTTTTTTAACTTGAACCTTATCCCCCGGAAGTCCGATAATACGTTTTATAAAATCGGTATGCGTATTCTGGGGAAACTTAAACACCACCACATCTCCGCGTTCAGGCTCACTGTACCAAATTCTGCCTTTTACTAACGGAATTCCGGCCGGAAAAGAATAACGGGAATATCCGTAAGCATATTTGGTAACAAACAAATAATCGCCGACTCTCAACGTCGGGTACATTGAACCTGACGGAATACGAAAAGGTTCAAGCAACAAACTGCGAATTATCAACGCAATAAAAATTGCCCAAAACACAGTCTTTAAATTTTCAACAAAAGCATTTTTCTCTTTAGTATCCGAAAGCTGCTCAGTTTCTTTGCTTTCAGGTATATAATCTTTTGATTCTTTTTTGCGCACGACTAATCCTCGTTTTCCAAATCATTATTTTCTATATAACCGTCTTCGCCGTCAATTCCGTTTTCAATCAACAGGTTTTCTTCCAATTCGCTCTTTTTACGACGTCCGCGGCGTTTTTTTACCGGATCTCGGCGCTGCATGGCGCTGATGACATATTGACCGCTGACTTTATACAGGTCCTTAAGATGATTGTTATACATATGATCGCCGTCTTCAATCATCGCAAAATCTATTTCAACATTACGCTGTTGATTTAACCTGCGTGCCATAGTTTCGACCATCGACGGAACGACGATTTCATCTTGTCCACCCTGCACTATCAAGCCTGATGCGGGACAAGGAGCCAAAAACGAAAAATCTTTTTCATTTGCAGGAGGGCTGACAGCAATAAAATTATTAATATCAGGTCTGCGCATTAAAAGTTGCAACCCGATCCACGCTCCGAAAGAATATCCGGCAATCCAACATTGTTTTGCATCAGGATTCATATTTTGCAACCAATCAAGAGCAACCGTTGCATCCGAAAGTTCTCCCTGACCGTTTTCAAATTGTCCTTGAGAACGACCAACTCCTCTGAAATTAAACCTTAATACCGAAAATCCCAAATCTTTAAAACAACTGAACAAACTATAGACAACTTTATTATTCATTGTTCCTCCGAACATCGGATCCGGATGCAAAATCAGGGCTACCGGAGCATTTGGTCGAGAACTTTGATAATATCTGCCTTCTATTCGGCCGGCGTGACCGTTAAATAATACTTCTACCATTTTTTTCACTTTGTTATATTTATTTTAACACATATCACCATATATTACGAAGCATAATATATTAACTTTGGGGAGTATACACAAAATGAATCAAAAATACAAGCTAATTTTGCAAGACGTTCAGGCTATTATAGACAGAGATCCGGCAACCCGTTCAAAAGCCGAAGCCATAATATGTTCTTCAGGTTTGCACGCTATTTTGATTTATCGTTTGTCTCATTGGATTTGGCAGCAGAAGTTTTATCTTACGGCTCGCATTATTTCGCAAATTGCCCGCTTTTTAACCGGCATAGAAATTCACCCCGGAGCTCAAATAGGTTACGGATTTATGATTGATCACGGTATGGGAGTGGTTATCGGGGAAACCACCGTAATCGGAAACAACGTAACACTTTACCACGATGTCACGTTGGGAGGACGTAAGTTTTACGACGAAAACGGTAAAAAGTTAGAAAAGCGTCACCCTACATTGGGTAATAACGTCACCATCGGTTCGGGAGCGCAAATTCTGGGACCAATAACCATCGGCGATAATGTCAAAGTCGGTTCGAATGCTATCGTCATTAAAGACATTCCTGCAGATTCAACGGTTGTAAACACTCCCGCTTATATTGTCGTTAAAAAAGCGCACGAGCCGGCTAAAAACTTCTGCGCATACGGCATAGAACCGGAAGAAAACACTAAAAAAGAAACCAAAACAAAGAAAACAGTAAATAAACGCAAAATATAACTGACAAATTAAAAAAATTATGCTATAATGACCGCATTAACGGAGTAAATTGATGCGGTTTTTATTTTTACCAATACAAGTGATGATTTTATTATACGCGACTAACGTCAGTGCGCAAGGTTTGCCTGCTAATCCGTGGCTGACAAAACGGGAAGTTATCAATAATACGGTGACTCATATATCTCGGGATAACATAACCGCGCAGGCAGTAGATAACAATATCAATATCCAAGACGATAATATTGATTATAATACGCAGGAATTAAAAGATACGATTTTAAACATAAAAGAAAAATTGCAACAAGGTGAAAATCAAACAAATGCAGCTTCGGACAACAAAGAAGTAAATGCAATAGATGCCTTTAATGCTTTCAATACTCTATCGAAATATGTCGGACAAAACAATCAATCCGACAATGCAAAAGTTAATAATAATCATAATTCTGCTTCCTTCGGCGATATTAAACGTAAAATGCAGAAAATGATGAATAATAACGGTAATACATCATCATCGGCATCAACATCTCAAAGTAATGAGATAACCAGAGAATTTGATAAGGCTAAAAACAAATACCATCATTATAAGTCACAGGTCACTTCAAATTATAATAATTTGAAAAATATGGCACAGCCGATGATTAATAGTGTTAAAAAAGGATTTAATGAAGCAGAAAAAGCAACCGGTATGAAATTTTAACAGGGAGATTATGATGAATTTGATAAAATATACATTGTTATGCGCCGTATTTTGCGGTTTATTTTCGACAAACGCTTATGCATTAATCGGAGACGGAGTTGATATAAAAACCGTGAGCAATCTTTATGTGCCGGCACCGGAAGATATTGCCAACGTACAATTATACAATAATAAAGAAATCGAATATATGGTGGAAAATTATTCAACTCCGCAATTGGCTAAAGTGGCAATTGAACTCAATAAAGCTCAAACCGAAGCGGCAAGAATGAACGGCAGTACTCCGCCGGCCAGATTAACCAAGGAAATTTTAAGCGATAAGGAAAAAATCGCCGATTACTTGCGTTCACAATATAAATTCAGCTATTAGGCAATGGATAAAGATCAAGCTTTTCATATAGAAAGCCCTTTTCAGCCTTCAGGTGACCAACCTCAAGCCATTAGTGAATTGTGCTCCGGCATAAATCAGGGATTGCAAAATCAAGTTTTATTAGGCGTTACAGGCTCGGGAAAAACTTTCACAATGGCCAAAATCATCGAACAATGCCAAAGACCGGCTTTGATTATGGAGCCTAATAAAATTTTAGCGGCTCAGTTATATACTGAAATGAAGGAGTTCTTTCCGCATAATCAGGTTGAATATTTTGTATCATATTATGACTATTATCAGCCTGAAGCATATATTCCCAAAACCGATACATATATTGAAAAGGATTCGGCAATCAACGAGCAAATAGACCGTATGCGGCACGGTGCAACCCGCAACGTATTGGAAGAAAAAGATGTTATTATTGTAGCTTCGGTTTCCTGTATATATGGTTTAGGCAGTATGGAATCGTATTCAGCGATGGTATTTAAGCTTAAAGTCGGTGATGTGGTAGATATTCACGAAATTAACCGACAACTGAGCAACTTATTATATGAACGATGCACCGTAAATTTTGTGCGCAGTACTTTCAGGGTTAACGGTGATACTTTGGATATTTTTCCCGCACACTATGAAGACAGAGCTTGGCGCGTTTCATTTTTCGGTGATGAAATAGAAGAAATTTATGAATTTGACGCGCTTACAGGCAAAAAGACTCGCCAACTTGATGAAATCACCGTTTATCCGGCTAATCACTATGTAACGCCTCGACCGGCTCTTTCTCAAGCAATTACCCATATAAAAGAAGATTTGGATATTCGCTTAAAGGAATTTAAAGCGCAAAATAAATTATTAGAAGCGCAACGTTTGGAGCAACGTACCCGTTTTGATTTGGAAATGATTGATACTACCGGACATTGCAAAGGAATAGAAAACTATTCAAGATATTTAACCGGACGTAATCCGGGAGAACCGCCGCCGACATTGTTTGAATATTTCCCCAAAAATGCTTTGCTTTTCATTGATGAAAGTCACATTGCGGTTCCGCAAATTGCCGCTATGTACCGCGGTGACCAAAATCGTAAATCAACACTTTCAGAATACGGTTTTCGCTTACCGTCCTGCCTAGATAACAGACCGCTTAAATTTGAAGAATGGAATAAAATGCGTCCGCAAACTATATTTGTTTCGGCAACTCCCGGAGATTGGGAGCTTGAGCAAAGCAGAGGAGTTTTTGCCGAACAAGTTATCCGCCCTACAGGTTTAACCGACCCGTTATGTATTGTCCGACCGGTAGAAAATCAAATTGATGATTTAATGGAAGAATGTCGAAAAACAGCTGCAAAAGGCGAGCGTGTACTGGTTACCACTTTAACAAAAAAAATGGCTGAAGATTTAACCGAATATTTGGCTGATAACGGAGTTAAAGTACGCTATATGCACTCGGATATTGATACATTGGAACGCATTGAAATTATCCGCGATTTACGTTTGGGAAAATTTGATGTTTTGGTCGGTATCAACTTATTGCGTGAAGGATTGGATATTCCGGAGTGTTCATTGGTGGCAATTCTGGATGCCGATAAAGAAGGATTTTTACGTTCTACCCGCTCGCTTATTCAAACAATAGGCAGAGCCGCTCGTAACGCCGAGGGACGGGTTATTTTATATGCCGACAAAATGACCGATTCCATAAAGACGGCTCTTGATGAAACCAATCGTCGGCGGCAAAAACAAAGCGAATATAATCTGAAAAACGGTATAACTCCGCAAACTATTAAGAAGAGTATATCATCAACACTCAAAGAAATGACCGAAACGGATTTTGTTAAATCCGATACCGAAGATACGGAACAAATAAAAAATATTGATAAAAAAATCAAAGAATATACCAAACTTATGCGTGAAGCAGCGCAAAATTTGGAATTTGAACAAGCTATGGTCTACCGCGATAAACTCAAAGAACTTGAAACGTTAGCTTTGAAAAATATGTAACTTTTGCAAAATAAACACTTAGAAATATAAGTAAAAGGATGAAAAAAATATGTTACGACAAATTTAAAACGGAACAGTTAGAGTAACAAAAAAGTCGTTAAAACAAGGAGAAAGATTTATCACGATATGACACAAACATTCTACCTGAAATAGTAATTTTAAGAGAGATTTTCTTACGAGCTGGCGGA
>JAFUSH010000031.1 GCA_017471705.1 Alphaproteobacteria bacterium
CATTAATACAACATTGAGCGGATATGGGGACATCGTAACGCACGATGCAAATGAGTTTGCAACTGCCACGGATTTGGCAACAACAAACGGTAAAGTTACGGCTAATGAAACCGCGATTTCCGGCAATACAGCAGATATATCATCATTAAAAACTCGTACAACTACTGCAGAAGGTAAAATTGCCGCAAATGAAGCCGCTATCGCAGGTAATACAGCAGATATATCATCATTGAAAACCCGTACGACCACCGCGGAGGGTAATATTGCAACCAACGCGGCAGCAATATCAGCTAATGAAACAGCGATTGCTACCAATACCTCTGATATATCATCATTAAAGACGCGTACGAGCACAGCAGAGGGAAAGATTGCGGCTAACGAGGCAAATATTGCCACCAATACGGCAGATATAACATCGTTAACGACTCGCACAACCACCGCGGAAGGTAAGATTGCTCAAAACAGTTCGGACATAGCCTCTAACTCGGCAGATATAGCGCAAAATACCGCGGATATTGCCGGCTTGGATGCTCGTATGGATACGGCAGAGGGTAATATTGCAGCCAACGCGGCAGCAATATCAGCTAATGAAACAGCGATTGCTACCAATACCTCTGATATATCATCATTAAAAACTCGCACCACGACAGCAGAGGGAAAGATTGCGGCTAACGAGGCAAATATTGCCACTAATACCTCTGATATAGCTTCGTTAAAGACGCGTACTACGACGGCAGAGGGTAAGATAGCCGCCAATGAGGCAAATATCGCTACCAACACTGCCGATATTTCGTCATTGAAAACACGCGTTAATACGGCAGAGGGTAAGATTGCCGCGAATGAAGCAGATATTATCATATTGAAAAACGATGTGGTAATGGGAGCTAATTCCGTAAGTTCTGCAGGTTACAATGCAGGTGATAAAGTAAATGCAGCTCTTGTAAATGTAGATGTTGCTTTAGCTAATGCCGAAAATGATATAGATAATCTGCAAGATATTGTCGGTGATCCGCAGGTAATTGCGGCAACGGGCGGATTGTTGAACGGTGATAAAATCGGCTCCGGTATATCGTTGGTTGATGCCATTGATAAAGTGGCAAATTCGGCCGCCGGATTGGATTTGGATAATACTTTCACCGGTAATAACACCTTTGAAAAGAGAATTGCAGCGGAAAACGGAATTCAATTTGGTAATGATGCTTCTGCCGGAATAATGATTGACGGTTCCGGAAAGGCAGTATTGGCATCTGTTGAAGCGGCAGGCGGATTCAAAGTTGATGCTGATAATTTCCTTGACAGTACGGGATTAACAGCGGCAGGAGCTGATTTATCAGGTGATTTGAGTGTTGCCGGTACCACCACTTTAAGCGCAACAAACGGTTTGCAATTCGGAAACGGAACAAACGTTACTTCTATTGATGACGGCTCTGCTCCTTTAAGCGCCAAAGATGCAAGCCAATTGGCAACCGTATCGACTGTTTTAACATCTGCTGAAAATGCCGATTTCACTGCAACCGGTAATAATATTGCTTCTGCCACAACCATCAGCAATGCAATTCATACATTGGATACCGAAATCGGTGCTGACAGCGATTATCAGTCTGCTAATAACGGTGTAGACGGAGCAAATTCAGTTAAAGCCAATATAAACGCAATTAACAGCAAACTCGGTAATGTTACTGATGTTGCCGTTAACGGTTCGTCAGCGACGGATTTAACAACGGCGGTAAGCGATTTGAATACCAATATGGTTAATGTTTTGGGCGGTATGTATGCTACTGACGGTTCGTACGCAAAATTAACCGGAAACGGTTTTGAAAACGGTGCAAACTTAACCGCGCAATTGACGGATTATGCCGAAAATGTTGCGGCTGCAACCGGTACAACTTATGGTACTGACGGCAGTTATACCAATAATTACAGCGCATCTTCAATCAGCTATGGCAATATTGACAGAGAAAAATCTTTGGCACAAGCTATCGGGCAGATTGCTCATAACGTAGGCGATGAAGTTAACGGTGCTAAAGGTAATATTGCCGCTGATAATACGGTTAATGAAAACTTAGATGCAATTGACCTCGCAATCGGTGACAGAATTGTGAAAAACGATTTAGGCGCTGATTATTCCGCCTCGACAAGTCCGTCCGAGGTTACGTCGGCTCTGTCCAGATTGGCAAGCAATATCGGAAGCGCCGCTGCGGGAGCTAAAGGCAATGTTGACGGTTCGCTCACGATTAATGAAAATTTGGATAAGATTGATACCAATATCGGTGATATCTCGACATTTGCCGCCAGCACGACCGGTAATTTGACCAACGGCGGAGAAACTGCTCCGGTTGATGTTGCTACTACGATTAACAACATTGATAAGACTTTGGGCAAGATTCACGGTTTGTATAAGAACGGCACGGTGAATAGTACGGTTGTAGCCTCTACGGTTAACGGAAATTCAAACTTGGCTTCAGGTACCACTGTCGAAGACCATTTGGTGAGCTTGGATAATGCTATCGGAGATCGTACATTGGTTAGTTTGAATCAGGATATTAACAACGCTATGAGGAATGAATCCGTAGCCGCCGGTGTTCAGGCAGCCGGTAATGCCATCGGCGATATGAACTTTGAAGGTTCCAGATACATTTCTGACAGTCCGGATTTATCATCTGCGGTCAGACGTTTGGATAGCGGTTTGGCGCACGTTGAGGGTCAGGTTTATGATTTAAGACGCGATTTCAAGAGAGGTATGGCATCAATGGCGGCTATGACGGCGTTGGTTCCGAATTCACGCTCTTTGGGTGATACATCAATTTCCTTGGGTACGGGCGCTTATGACGGTCATACCGGAGTGGCTATCGGTGGTTTCCACTATCTTACCGACAATATATTGTTAAATGCCGGCGCCGGATGGGGTAATTCAAGAGATGCCGCGTATCGCTTGGGTGTTACCTACTCATTCTAAATTTAGTTGTAAGTGTAGTAAGAGAGAGGGGAAATCCCTCTCTCTTCTGTAAGCTAAAGGGGTAATCAATGAAAAATTCAAAGACTATATTTATTTCGGTTCTGTTTTCTACGGTTTTCATTTTTATGGTATTATATAACAGTTATCAGATTTCGCAGTTAAATCAAAAAGTTACACAAATAAATATAGGTATTACCAGAATAAATCCGGTTAAGATAGATAAAATACTGAATGAAGAAATATTGTTTATAAATTCGGATATAGAACGTATTGATGCGGAAATAGAACGCTTGAAAGCGGATACGCTGCAGATTACCGCTCTGAAAAAAGAAATAGAAAAGAACCGCAAAATTTATGTATATAATATGGATGATGTTTTAACCAAGATAGGCTTGGTTGAAAACAAAAAGAAATTTGAAGAAGATATCAATAAGTTGAGTGAGGAAGTGGCATCTGCCGAAGAAAAAATCAAAAATATAAAAAATGCTAAAGTCGAAGATGATTTTGCCATAGTCTATCTGGATTCACTTAAACTCAAAAGAAATGATTTAATAGACAGTTATCAAAAACAATTGGAAGAATATACGGATAAAATAAATAAAGCGTTGGAAGAAGTTGCGGCAGAAAAAAATGTTTCCGCTATTTTTAAGAAAAGTTCAATCGCCGTTGTAACAAGCGATGCTGAAGATGTATCAACGGAAATAGCAAATAAAGTAAAGCAATAATAAAAAATCAATCTTGTAAATAATATCTTGTTAATTTATAAGTTGTATATATTTATAAGTTGAAAATTTAAAATAGGAAAAAAATATGCCGACAGATACACATACAAAGATTTTGGCGACAATCGGTCCGTCCAGCGCTACGCCTAAAATGATTGAAAAACTTGTAAAGTCCGGAGTTGATGCCTTTCGTTTTAACTTTAGTCACGGAACTCACGAGGAACACGCCGAGCGTTTGCAAACCGTGCGCAAGCTATCCGAGAAATACGGGCGTCATTTAACGGTGGTTGCCGATTTGCAAGGACCTAAGCTCAGAGTGGGAACTTTTAAAACGGATAAAGTTCTTTTGCAAAAGGGACAGATATTTACTTTAGATATGAAAAACGAAGCCGGCGATGAAAGCCGTGTTCAGTTACCGCATAAAGAAATTTTTGATGCCCTGAAAAACGGCGATAAATTGCTCTTAAATGACGGCAATATTGAATTGGAAGTGTTGGAAAACAAAAATTATGTAGCAAAAACCAAAATAAATGTGGGAGGGTATTTATCGGCTCATAAAGGAGTTAATTTGCCAAATGTAAAATTGCCGATTAATGCCATTACCGAAAAGGATAAAAAAGATTTGCAATTTGCTTTGGAACAGGGGGTTGATTGGGTATGTCTGTCGTTTGTGCAGAGCGTTTCCGATGTTAAAATGGCGCGCAAGCTTATAGGAGATAAGGCTTGGATTATATCAAAGCTGGAAAAACCAAGTGCGGTTGATGAATTGGAAGATATAGTCAAGGAATCAGACGGTATTATGGTTGCTCGAGGTGATTTGGGGGTAGAATGTCCGATTCAGACAGTTCCGATATTGCAGAAACGTATTGTTAAAACTTGCCGCAAATATGCGCGTCCGGTGATTGTGGCAACCCAAATGTTAGAGTCGATGATTAATAATCCGACCCCGACCAGAGCCGAAGTTTCCGATGTGGCAAACGCTGTATTTGACGGCGCCGATGCGGTAATGCTTTCGGCAGAAACCGCTGCCGGTAATTATCCGGCGGAAACCGTGCAGATGATGCATCAAATAATCAATCAGGTAGAAAATGATGCGACTTATTATTCGCGTGTGCAGTATGATAAGGATTTATCCGATTGCGATGATATGGCCGATGCCATCACCTTTGCCGCTTGTGAAATGTTGGAAGTTATTCCGAATATGGCGGCGGTGGTAACGTACAGCGCCAGTGGATTTACAACTTTATCAATGGCCAGAGAGCGTCCCAGCCGTCCGATTTTGGCGATTACGCTTGATGAAACAGTGGCACGCCGATTGGGATTGCTGTGGGGAGTGAAGGCGTTTGTAAATTCGGAAGTATTTAAGAATTTTACCGGTTTGGAAGAAACGGCGCAAACGGTTGCCAAGAAGGCAAAAATCGGCGAAAAAGGCGAATATTTGGTGATTACCGCCGGATACCCGATAGGGGTTAAGGGTATGACCAACCTGATATACACAACGCAACTGTAAAGAATAAAAAAATATTAATTAAATTAAAAATAGATATTGCAATTTAATTTTTTTATGTTATATTCGCAAACAGGTGCAGACATCTGTTTGCATTTAGAGTCTGAAAAAAGACTCGGGGACGTAGAAATCCTTGCAACAGGCCAATGGTGCATTTATGCACCTCCCCGTCCGGCATAGAGACGGATTTTCTCTGACTATGGTCGGGGAGCCTTTGGTGAATGTCCAGAGCTATGCTTAAAGACCAAAGGGGCATTCTGTTGATGTTTTCTAACTTCCCGACCGCTTTTGCGGTCTTTTTCATATTCGTTTTTGAAAAAGGAATGCTATGGTTAAGAGAGAATGTATTTTTACTAAAGAAATCACGGTTACTTACAAAAAGGATACCGTCAAAAAAATGTCTTATGTGGATTATATAATTTGTGAAAATCTGCAATATTTGCAATTAGCGCAAAAATTGCTGATTATACACGAAATTGTAAACGAGGCAAAAACAAATCTCTCTTTTGATGAAATCATAAAACATCTTTCCGGCAAAAGCGAAAATAAGGAAATAAGCTAAACGTATGTTTTAGAACCATTTACAGGTGCGTTTAGTTTATCCGTTTCAGGTTATGAGACAGGTTGCTTTCTGCCTGAAATTAAAGAAAAGGCTTCGCATAGTTACGAAGCCTTTTCTTTATTAATCCGTATAAAATTATTCTATAACGTAGATAGGAATTTCTTTAGGATCAGTTACCGGTTCTTCCGAGGCTGCTATCGGAGCTTCGACGGTATTTATTGTTTGCACTTCATACGTCATAGCAGCAGGTACGGGATATGCCGGCGTTTCATAAACCGGTGCGCTGCCGTTCTTGTAGTAATAAGTTCCCTTATATCCGGTAACCGTGACCGTTATGTCGCTGAAAAGACAGCCCCACGGCATACACAAAAATCCCGTTCCCGAAGTTGTGTATTGCGGAGACAATATAATATCGGCATTTGATGACACAATGGCGTCATAAATAGCTCCTCTTGTGCACTTGTCACTGGCGAAATTTCCTTTGTCGGTTTCTAATTTTACGTTGAATGCCTGTTTAGAAGGCGTGCTTATCGGAATACCGAAAAAGTTTTTACATCTGGCTGACCCCTGTATTTTTCCACCGGGGATAATCGAAACCTCTAACGGTTTAGCTCTTAATGATAATCCTTCAACATTCAAACTTTGGCTGCCTTGGTGGGTTGCCGTACACGCTGCAACGCATAAACAAGCAAGCACACTAAAAATCTTTTTCATAGTTTAAACTCCTTTGTATACTGCAATATATGTGCGATGTTATACTATTTTAATTAAAAAATACTTAAAGATTAGCCGTATAATACAAAAGCCTTTGCTGTTGAAAGCAAAGGCTTTTGCAGGGTTGTAGCAAATATCTTAATCTTCCTGTTTTACTTCTTCCCGCTCTTCTTCTTTATTTTCTTCGGAAAAGGCATTTTTATCCAATATCACGTATTCAATATATTCAGGAGCCGCATAAATAATTTCAAAGTTAACCCCTCTTATTTGGATGATTTTTTCCTTTAGCGGTGCAAATTTGCGTTGGTCTTCATCCGGATTGTCGCTGCTTGATATAATGAAAGCCATATTATCACCTTCAATACCATCGTACTTAACGGCAAAATTAAGTTCGGCATCGCTGGAAGTTTCTTTAACGTCTTTATAAGGTTCTACTCTTAAATCGTGCGGTCTGATAACGGTAATGTCTTTAGAAACGTACAGAAAACCGTTTTCGACCAATCCCAAGGCATCCAAAAAATACCCTTTATAATCGGCGGCTATAACATAAGATTTTTCCGGAATTTCAAACAAAACATAGAACTGTCCGTTGATTTTTACTTCACCGAGCGGAGTAAATATCTGTCCCTCTTTAATCTTAATATCATTTAAAGTATTATAAATAACGCCGTCTTTAACCGCCTTGTACTGTTCTCCGCCTGTTTTAGTGGTAACAGTATAAGTTGTAGAGTCATACATACGCTGTCCCAAACGAGCAGTTACGGGAACACCTCTCTTATATTCGTGAACTTCAATTTCTTGCGTATCTTCACCGCTGCCTTTGTTAATCAGGCGCTGCGAATAAAAGTTCACCGGATATTTTTTATAATTACGGAGTTTGTTAAGCCAGTAACCGTCACTGTCTGAAGAAAATAACGAATCATTTTCCGAACCGTGACGGCTGAAAGTTTCTCCCCAACGAGCATAGCCGAGGTCGGCAAAACCGAGGATTAAAAGCGTTAAAACTGGAATAAATATTTTTTTCATGATAAGCTCTTTTTAAGGTTTACACAATATACTGAGCCTACTATAAATTAATTTTGGTAAAAAAAGTAATAACGAAAGATAAAAAAATGAGTAATAATGCCGGAAGTTGTCAAGTTGTTAAATTTCAGCCGATTGCGGAAGTATCGGAAGATTTGCAGAATTTTGCCGAAGATTTTTTTGAAGTGGTGTCTAATGATTACACCGACGATGGTCTGGAGCAGCTTGTGGGATATTTGAGGAATTCGGTTTCGGAGCAGGATATGCTGTATGCCGCGCAAAATTTCGGCATAAAATTACCCGAGTATACAATTGAAAAACTGCAAAGTGACGATTGGTTGGCAGATAATGTAATAAAATTTGCTCCATTGGAAGTAGCCGAATTTTTGGTTTACGGTATTCACGAAAAAAATATCGATACGAACGGAAAAATTGGTGTAAGAGTTTATGCCGCAACCGCTTTCGGTTCGGAACATCAAACTACCAAATGCTGTTTGCAAGCGATTTCCGATATTAACAAAACGACGGGATGCGCCGAAAGAATTTTAGATGTGGGTACCGGTTCCGGTATTTTATCGATTGCGGCGGCCAAAATATGGAAAAATTCCGAAATCGTAGCAGTTGATATTGATGATGAGTCTGTTGAGGTTGCCAAGCAAAATGCGCTCGATAACGGAGTGGAAAAACAGATTAAAGTGACATACAGCGACGGTTATTCTTCAAAAACGGTGCAAGAAAATGCTCCGTATGATGTGATTTTAGCCAATATTTTGGCGCGTCCTTTAATTGCGATGGCTTCCGATATGGCGAATAACTTGAAAATCGGAGGGTACGCGGTTATTTCAGGATTTATAGATGAACAAGTGGATTGGGTGGTCGGAGAACATCAAAAATACGGATTGGAATTGCAAAAAGTTTATAAAATGGATAATTGGCGAGCCGCCCTCTTGAAAAGGATTAAGTAGATGTCAGTAATTGAGGAAATACGCAAAAAATTGAAGTCTGAAAATTTAGACGCTTACGTTGTTGCTCACGGAAACAGGTATATCGGGCAGGATATTTTGCCTTCAGAGCATAAATTGCAAAAATTGTGCGGTTTTACCGGTTCGGCCGGAATTGCGGTTATAACCGAGAATACGGCATATTTGCTGGTTGATGGTCGTTATGAACTGCAAGCAAGGCAGGAAACCGATTCGCAAGAAATTGAGGTTATGGATTTATTACCCAGATTTAAGAATGTTTGTGATTTGCTGAAAACGTTTGGTACGGTTAATGTGGGGTATGATGCTTGGTGCCACTCGGCTGCAGAAATGGAATTTATTAAACGCAGATATTTCGATATGAAATTTCACGATGTCGGCGATTGGTTGGATTGCGGATTAAACAATCAGATTGAAGTTATGGAGCGTGGCCTTGAGTTTTCGGGACAAAGCAGAGCTCAAAAAGTAGCCGTGATTCAAAATATGCTTAAAGATCAACAAGCCGATTATTATTTATTTACCTCGGCGGACAGTGTGTCGTGGTTGCTGAATATATATGCAGGCGATTTACCTTGTTCTCCGGTAGTCAGAACTTATGCGTTGGCGGCAAAAAACGGCGAGGTGTTTTTATACGGAGATAATCTTAAAACGGATTTACCGAGCGGTAATTGGGAGGATTTTTCCGAAAGATTAGCAAAACTGGGTGAAGTAAAATTAATGTATGATGCGCACAATGCACCGGAAAAAATTAAAGCTTTTGTTGAAGACGAAACCAAATTGATAAAAGCACCGGATATTTGCCAGATGCTTAAGGCAGAGAAAAATGAAGTTGAACTCAAGGGGATGATTGATTGCCATATCAGAGACGGAGTTGCGCTCAGTAAATTTTTGTGCTGGCTTGAAGAAAATTATCACGGAAAAACTGAACTTGATGCGGTAGCCGAATTACATAAATTCCGCTCTGAGCAGAAATATTTTTGGGGCGAAAGTTTCAATACCATCGCCGGATTTGCCGAAAACGGTGCGGTTGTGCATTATCAACCGAGTGAGAAAACCAATAAAGAATTGAAAGACGATTCCTTGCTATTGCTTGACAGCGGCGGTCAATATCTGGACGGTACGACCGATGTTACCAGAACAATTGTTTTGGGTAAGCCGTCAAAGGAAATGATAAGAGATTTTACTTTGGTGCTGCAAGCTCATATCGCTCTGGCAACAGCTCATTTTCCGGTCGGCACTTCCGGAATGAAATTGGATATTTTGGCTCGCCGTCCGCTTTGGCAAAACGGTTTGGACTACAAGCACGGTACCGGTCACGGCGTTGCCTGTTTCGGCAATGTGCACGAGGGACCGATAAGCATCTCTGCAAATGGCAGTGATTACGGATTTAAAAGCAATATGGTGGTTTCCGATGAACCGGGGGTTTATAAAGAAAATGAATACGGTATCAGGACGGAAAATCTGCTTTATACAACAGAAAGCGAACATCGCGGATTTTTGAAGTTCAATATCCTGACCAAAGTGCCTATTGATAAGCGCCTGATTGATAAATATATGCTTCAAAGCGGAGAGCAGATGTGGCTGAATAATTATCATCAAGACGTGTATAATTGTTTGGCACCTTATATGAATGAAAAAGAAAAAATGTGGTTAAAAGACGTTTGCTCTCCGCTCTGAAGCGAAAGGAAACGTTATGCTGAAAAAAATAAGTTTGATTGTAACGGTATTAGGTTTGATGGTATCTTTTCCGGCGGAAGCGCAATATGTCAACCTTTCCGGAAATAATCCGGATATAACCGAATATGTGGAATCCAATGAAGATAATTGGAACAAATCCATAATGTACGTATTTTATTCTAATGAGCCTTGTGCGCAATGTTCGCAGGCAATGGGAATGATTTATGATATTTACGAGGAATATTTCATCAATCAGTTTAATTTATTTGAGATAAATTATACCAACGAAGATGAATACGGTATGCAGGAAAGTTATAACTTAAGTCAGCCGCTTTCGGTGGTTTTGGTGCGTATAAACGACGGTATGAGCCGCGGGTACTATAAAATTGAAAATCCGCAATTTTGGGTAAATGATCCGTATTATTTTAAAGAACGCTTGCTTTCGGAAATAAATAATTTTCTGAATACGTAGAGTTTCATCTTTTATTTTTAAAAAAAGTTTTTAAGAGTTCGGAACAAGGCTGTTGAAGTATGCCGCCGCAAACTTTCGGACGATGATGACAGGTATCTGATTCGTAAAATTTTACGCCGCTGACTACTGCTCCGCCTTTTTCATCGGTTGCTCCGAAATACAGGCAGTTTATTCTGGCAAAAGAAATTGCCGCCGCACACATTGTGCAAGGTTCAAGAGTGACATACATATCCAAATTCCACAGCCGCGAAGTTTTTAATTTTGCGCAGGCTTTCTTTATGGCGAGTATTTCGGCGTGCGAAGTGGCATCGCCTTTGTGAGCGCTTTTATTATATGCTTTGGCGACAATATCCCCGTTTAAGGGATTAACGATTACGGCTCCCACCGGAACTTCATCTTGTTCGAAAGCTTTCTGGGCGCATTTAAGCGCTATTTTCATATATTCTTCTGCAGTCATTGTTCACTCTTTTTTCATACTTGAAAGCTATTATATAGCAAAATATTAAAAAAGGAAGAAAAATGGCGGAAAGAATCGCAAAATTTATAGCCAGAAGCGGCGTATGCTCACGCCGGGAGGCAGAAGAAATAATCAGGCAAAGAAGGGTGACGGTTGATGGTGAAACGGTTGAAAGTCCGGCTTTTAACGTGGAAGGCGATGAAAAAATTTTGCTGGACGGTGAAAAATTGCCGCAAATGGAGCATACCAGACTTTGGCTTTATCACAAACCGGCAGGATTGTTGACTACTCATAAGGATACGGAGGCTCGGGCTACCGTTTTTGATAATCTGCCGCCGAATATGCCGCGCGTTATCAGTGTGGGAAGATTGGATTTAAATTCGGAAGGATTGTTATTGCTTACCAATAGCGGCGCGTTATCGCGGCAATTGGAATTGCCCGAAAACGGATGGAAACGCCGTTATAAAGTCAGGGTACACGGTTTTGTCGATAAAAAGAAGTTAGCCGAGCTGGAAAAAGGAGTAACAATTGACGGAGTTGAATACGGAGCGGTGAAAATCGATTTTGAAGGACAAAATTCTGCAAATGCGTGGCTGACCATAACTTTGAGCGAAGGTAAAAATCGTGAGGTGCGTAAACTTATGAAACTTATAGGCTTGGAAGTATCGCGCCTTATTCGTCTTTCATACGGACCTTTTCAACTGGGAAATCTGAAAAGGGGAGAAGTCAAAGAAGTTCCGCAAAAAGTATTAAAAGAACAATTGGGGAGCAAACTATGAGAATTGTCGGCGGAAAATATCGCGGTAAAAAATTATGGGCTCCGGCGGGAAGAGATGTGCGCCCGACTTCGGAGCGTGCCAGAGAAGCAATTTTTAATATTTTATATTCTCATCTGGGCGGTGAATATGGTGAGATGAATTTACTTGATGTGTTCGCCGGAACCGGAGCTTTCGGTTTGGAAGCAATGTCACGAGGATTCAAAGAAATTACGTTTGTCGATGTTGATATCGAACCGGTGCAAAAAAATGTAAAAATGTTTGTTTCTGAAAAAAATAAATTAAAAATAATCAAGGCTGATGCCACCCGCTTACCGCGGGCGCGGCAAAAATTTGATATCGTATTTATGGATGCTCCGTACGCTTCAGATTTGACACAAAAAGCCTTGCAACAGATTCTGTCACAAGGTTGGCTTAAAGAAAAATCATTGTGTATTGTTGAAATCAGACAAGACGAAAACTGGGAATTGCCAAATGAGTTTGAGCTGGTCGATGAACGTGTTTACGGTTTGGCTCGAGTGCTTTTTTTGTTTTTGAAATAATTTTGTCAAAAGTGTTGATATTTACAAAAAAATATGCTAAATTGTCGGTAAATGATTTAACCGGAGGGGCTTATGGTCAGGACATATATTGAAAACGAGATTGTACCGCAGATACCGGAGGAATATTCCGAAGAAAAGTTGCGCGAAAAATTTGCCAAGCGTCAAGATGAACTTTGGAAAGAAATTGAAAGTAATCTTGAACTTTATAATCAGTTGAAAAGAACTGAAGTAGAGGCAGAGGCTTCCGGAAAAGAACCGGCATATATGCCTGATGATGATTTGAAAAAAACATTAAAACTTATTCGCTCGCAGACCGAAGATTGCCGCGTGGAAACGGACGGCGTAAAAGAAGAAGCAAAGTTATTGCAAAAATACGGGCAGGCTTTTGCCAGACTATATTATATTAAAGATCAGCACGAGAAAAAAGGTTATGATGAAAAACTTTCGTTTACCGAAGTGGATATTACCGGTAACGGAGATATTATAACCGATGCTCAGCATTACGGTATGAGCTTTGATCCTGACGGCAGATTAACCCAGCCGGCATTGGTTGTTAAGACAGATGATGATGTTCAATTCAATGTCGGAATGATGGAGTTCAACAAGCCGAACAGCGCTCCGGAAGTTAAGTTGCAGATTTCATTTGATGAGGAAACTGCGCAGAATTTGGATTCCGATAAAATAAACGCTATTTTTGATTTTTGCGAAAAGTACGGCATATCTGCGTCGGATATGATTGTACGTCGTTTTGACGGCTCAATTGATGACGGAGCAATTCAAGAAAAAATAAGCCGTTTAATGAGCGAAGCCGAAGCCAAACGTGCGGAACAGGCGGAAAAAGCCGCGCGCGAAGAGTATAATGAACAAAAATCCCGTGAAAAGGAACTGATAAAAGATATTGAAAAACAAGTTCAGGAAATAGGTGTGGAACTGCCGAAAGGCTTGAGCTTGGAAGAAGCGATAAAATTTGCCAACGAGAAATTGCCGACCGGCAAAAAACTAAGTGAAAATGATATTTCACCCGATATGCCTGTTCAGGACGGTTTTATCAGAGCGGTAGCTAAAGAGGATGCCAAGCAGAAAGCTTCTTTTAAGGTTAACCCGCTGACGAAAACGGAATTAGTATCTCAGGCACAAGATATACAACACGAAAACGCAGAAACGGCACAACCTCGGAATGCAGATAATGTTCAGGCGCAAGACGGCGAAAATATTCAGCAACAAAATGTCACCGCCGCCAATTCGGTAACCGTGCCTCAACAGCAGGCACCGGCAGTAAAGGCACCGAAAAAATACAAAAAAGCCGATGTTGAAAAGCAATTTGAGACTCTCTTTGAAGAAGGGATGGCAAAGAGAAGAGACTTATCGTATTTCAAAACACATACCGGTGCGTTTGGTACGGGGTGGACTGAATATATTATCTATGATACCGAAGACGCAAGCAATCGTAAAAAGGACGGAAAAGAAGATAAAAACGGCAATGTTAAGTTTACATATTCTTTTAAGTTTTTCATAAAGCAGGCGGATGACGGCAGTATGCATTTTGCGTATCGTACTCCGTATCATAAGCCGGTCAGCGAAGATGTGGTTGACGGCATTGTCAGCCAACTTAAAGATTTGGGATTTACGCATATTAATTTCCCGAATGGTATGCCGGATAAAGAAAAAGGTATTTGGCGTAAATATATGGCGGAAAAAGGAATTGTTCCGGTTGGAATGAGCCTTAATCGTTCCAAAGCAGAGGGAATGTTGAAAATTGCCAAAGAAAAATTAAGTTCCGAAGAATATTCCAGTTTCAAATATAAATTGGCGCTGCAGATGGATAAACGCAATAAAGAGAAAGGTAAAAAAATTGATAAATCAGAACAGGATTTTATTGATGGATTGCTTTTGGCACGCAAATACGAAGCGTTTTCCAACGGATATTCCGAAGTATTGAAAGGAATGATTACCAAATTGGTTCATCCCGAAGTGGAAAGACCTGACGGTAACGGTGCTATTGAAAAAATAGCCGCTATGGCTAACTTGCGCCGTATGTTTAACGTGTTTAAAACAGGCGTTGAAAACGGTAATATTTTAAACAGCAAAGTGTTGACCGACAAAGAAAAAGATATGATTCGCCGAACTCCCGAATTATTAGGTAATCCGAGTAAATTTACCGGCGGACAATTAGCCCAATTGTATGATATTATGCTGCACCAAAGTAAAGAAAATGCACATAACGAGTTGGAGAAAAAATTCAGGGAGCCGGGTGCTAAACGTGCCGATGAAGCTATTAAGCAAGGCGAATTTAACGCAGCATACAACAGTTGTAAGAGTATCATTAAAGAGTTGAAAGCTTTGGGTGTTGATGAGATTGATTTGCCTGAAACAACCACTAAATTACCGTATAATGCTCCAATCAGAACAAAGCCTGCAAATGCGCAAAACAGGGCAAACGCTCAGAACAGAGCAAATGCTCAGAACAGAGCAAATGCACAAGCCAGACCAAGTCCTGCTTCTAATACCAACAGTAATGCAGGTAGGGTTGCGGCAGCACATAGTTTTGACAGAGGAGAAAGATAAGATTTATAATTTGCAAAAAAACGGAAGGTAAGACTTCCGTTCTTTTGCATTATATTCTAGCAATTTATGGCATTTTTGGCAATACCGGCCAATGATGTTTCTTTATAATCGCTGTTTAAGCTTAAGCCGGTTTCATACATTGTTTTGATAATGCTGTCCAGACTTACGATATGAGTACCGGTTCTCTGCAGAGCAAGTCTGGCGGCATTTACGGCCTTAATTGCCCCCATAGCGTTACGTTCAATGCAAGGAACCTGCACCAATCCGCAAATAGGGTCACAAGTAAGTCCCAAGTTATGTTCCATAGCAATTTCGGCAGCGTTTTCTATTTGCTGATTATTTCCGCCCAGAGCGGCAGTAAGCCCTCCGGCTGCCATAGAGCAGGCGACGCCGATTTCTCCCTGACAACCGACTTCAGCACCGGATATAGATGCATTTGTGCGATATAAGCTGCAAATAGCGGAAGCGGTGGCCATAAATGTTATACTGGCATTTTGTTTGTCGGTATCATTACGGAATTTGCTGTAACGTTCCATATAGCGCATAACGGCAGGTATCAATCCGGCAGAACCCATAGTCGGGGCGGTAACCATTCGACCGCCGCAAGCATTTTCTTCAGCTACGGCAAAAGCCCAAATATTTATCCAATCAATAGCAGTTAACGAGTCGGTGGCATTACTTTCGAAACGACTTATCAGGCGCTCATACATTTCTTTGGCGTGGCGCTTTACCTGTAAACCTCCCGGCAGGATTCCGTCTTTGGTAATACCTATATCAATATTTTCTTGCATAATTGATACAAGTTTCAATATTTGTTTGGCAATTTTGATTTTTCTGCCCCAAATGGCTTTTTCGTTTTGCAAAACCAATTCGGCAATCGTCATTTTATTTTGTCGGCATATTTCCATTAATTCGGCGCAATTATTAAATTGATAAGGTACGTCGTAAGGTTTACGGTCAATGCGTTGTCCGATTTCATCTTGACGAGCTATTGTTCCGCCGCCGACCGAAAAGTAAGTTTCTTCAAGTAAAACATTATCTTTGTCGTCATAAGCGGTGAATTTCATACCGTTGGAATGTTCTGTAAGGTAGATTGTTTTTTCTAAAATTATGTTCTTATCAAATGAAAATTTTATTTTTTTTACACCGGCAACATTAATATTTCCGCTTTGCTGTATTTGTTCAATGTAGTTAATTTGCGGGTCTATATCTTCGGCGTCAATTCCCATAAATCCGTAAGCAATTGCATTAAGTGTGCCGTGTCCGATACCGGTAAGAGCAAGCGAACCGTACAAATGTGTTTGCAAGCGAGTTAACTCGGTTAACTTATTTTGCTGTTGCAAGTTATCAATAAAACGTTTGGCGGCCTTCATCGGACCGACCGTATGAGAACTGGACGGACCGATACCGATGGAAAATATTTCAAATAAACTGTAATACATAAAAAACCTCACTAAAATATGGGGTATGTTAACATCGAAATTTTTTAAGTAAAGTAAAAAAGCACCTTTGTGAACGCTCCGATTTTCGGCGGACAATTCACAAAGGTATTTTTTTAATCCAGAGCTTTTAGAATTTTTTGCAATGTTTCACCTAAGTTTTTGTCTTTCAGACTTTCAATACGAGGAAGAGTGGCTGCGGCAAATTCATCGGTAAGAGAATTGCAATACCTATCCTCGTAAAAGCGAGCAGTAAAGACATTGTCAAGACGATCCAGTGTCCATACGAATTCAGCTTCGGGAGTTGAATGTTGTTGATATTCTTCAAACAGCTTCATTAACTCCGGATGCTTGATGTCATCAACTACCTTTTGCATAGCGCTTGTTTCCAGTTTGGCTTTTTCCTGAGGCTCAATTTCTCCGGGAATAAAATCTCCGCAAAAGGCTTCCGGTAAGTCGTGAATAAGAGCCAGCTTCAAACACTTGAGTAAATCAAGATTATCAGGCGCCAACAACAAAGCCAACAATGCCAAGCTATAAGAGTGATCGGCATCGCTTTCCGGACTTTTTACGTGTCTTTTCACCCAACCGGCTCGTTTCAGACTTTTCATCCGTCCGATTAGATTAACCAGATTTTGTACTTGCTTTTTTTCCATAATAGAGGTCTTAAAAATTAATATTAACAATCAAAATTTTGCTCACTATAAGCAACGGTGCAATAAATGTCAAGATTATAGGAGTTCTATTTTTTCAGTTTTTTCAAAACGGCAAAAGGATTTTCTTTTTCTTCTTTTTCCGATTTATTATATTCGGCATAATCAAACTTTTCACCTTCGGCGCGAGGATAGTCCTCCAAATTAAGAGCTACTTGTTCAATACAAATATCAGCCAGATTAATGGTTCCGTTAATAATGATATCAGGAACTTCCTCATTGATTCCGGCATCCATATCACGGATATCCTGATAAGTTGCGGCAGTATCAAAATTAAGCTCAAACGGAACTTTTATGTTGCGGAAAAAATTTTCTAAGCTGATAACGCTTTTTAATTCAATTCGAGCTTCAACGGTACCCCAAACCTTAAGCAAATTTTCTTTTCTGTTTCTTTTCAAATAAATTTCAGCGTGGAAACGCCTTACGTCTTCCACCTGCAAAATATTCGTGATATCCTCAAGCTCATCTTTATCGGCGTGCAATACGTATTTATATTGGTTTTGATTTAATTCATCTATTTTTATCGGATATGAAAAATTTTTTTGCATTATAAAATCCTTGTGTTATATATAGCATATAAACATAGATTATAGGGAATTACATATATGTCAATACGCAAAATATTTTTTCTTTCAATGATGCTTATATGCACGGCTTGTTCTTCGGACTTGTTTTTGAAACATAACGGTAATATGCCGGAGGAAAGTAAAGTCGAGAAAGTTGCTGTAGGGCAGACAAAAGCGACCGTTACGGAAAATTTAGGTACTCCGAGTTCGGTTACGGGTTTAAGTGATGACCATTGGATTTATATGTCCTCAACACAGAAAAAAGTAGCTTTTCTGCGTCCGGAAGAATTGGACAGAGATATTCTTGCTCTTACTTTTGAAGACGGTAAAGTAAGCAAAATAGAAAAATTTAATTTGCAAGACGGTAATAAAATAAAAATTGATGATGACGAAACACAGACGGCCAATCCTAATATTGGCTTTTTCCGCAAATATTTCGGCGGTGTCGGACAATATATGCCGTTTGGCGGATCTTCGGATAAGGAACTTTAATAATGACTGAAATTATCTCTGATGATATAAAAATACGCTTGCCGCATACTTTGACTCATTTCGGTATAAAGGGTGAAATAGGAGAAGTTATCGAGGGTCCGCTGATTTATGATGTACAGTTTAAATTGGCGGAAGGTTCTAAGTTCTCTTATTTGGAAGGTCTGATTAAAGATATAGCTCGTGAGTTGGGCGTCAGCGGAATCAGAGTTTCGCAGATTCCGAATTCGGTTTATATCAGTTTTGAAATTCCGTTGCCGCAGGCAAAAACAGTTCCGTTTTCTCCGATAACGTATTCAGCCGAATTTATGCGGGCAACCTATGCTTTGCCGATTTGCGTCGGCGTGAATATGCACGGCGAACCGGTTATGAAAGATTTAAGCAAAATGCCGCATCTTTTGGTGGCCGGTACTACGGGGTCCGGCAAGTCTGTCGGGCTTAATTCTTTTATTTTATCGTTGATTACCAAAAAGAAACCGGAAGAATTACAATTTGTGCTGATAGATCCCAAACGCATAGAGTTCAGTATGTACAATAATCAAAAATATATGATGCGTCCGGTTATTACCGATATGAACTCAGCCTGCGCCTGTTTATCTCAATTGGCCGGTGAGATGGAAGAACGTTATACCGTATTTGAAAAAGAAATGGTGCGCAATATCGGAGAATATCACAAAAAAGGCGGAAAAATGCCTTATATTGTATGCGTGATTGATGAATTTGCCGATTTAATTATGTTTGATAAAACTGTTGAAAAACAAGTTCAGATATTGGCTCAAAAATCTCGTGCCGCCGGTATTCATCTTGTTATTGCCACGCAAAGACCATCGGTTGACGTTATTACCGGAACGATTAAAGCTAATTTGCCTACCAGATTATCGTATAAAGTTTCATCTCCTGCCGATTCTATGACTGTTTTGAATACGACCGGAGCCGAAGATTTGGTAGGACGCGGCGATTCGCTTTTGCTGGAAGAAAACGGTACGCTTACCCGTATTTTAGGGGCATACGTTTCCGATGAAGATATTATGAATACGTTGGAACCGTATCGTTGCAAAATGGAAGAAAAAAAGACCTATGATGTTATTCTGAAAGAAAAACAAGAAGAACAAAAGGTAATTATATCGGAAAGAATGCAAAAGAATGAACAGAAAAAAGGTGTGTTTGCCAAGATTTGGGATTTTTGGTGTCGCTTGGGCAAACGAAATCAAAATCGTATCATCAATATGATTGTGGGTTTTATCTTGGCTTTGTTCGGAGTCAAATCAACAACCGGTTCATCTGCTCGCAACTTGCGCAATGCTGTGCAGAAAACGGCCAAGAAAATAAGTAAAAAAAGGTAAGAGCAACGGAAAAATGTTATGAATGACCGGTTATGGCAACAAAACTGTCCATACGTATTCCGGATTCGTCTAATGCGCGTTGCCATTTTTCCGCATCCTTGGTGCGGAACAGAAGTTCTTTATCGGAATCAATAACCAGCCAATCATTGTTTAAAATTTCATTTTCCAATTGTTGCGGCTGCCAAAATGAATAACCCAACGCCACCAATTTATCATCAGGTCCCTTGTCAAAGGCAATATCGGCAATTATCTCATTGGTGGAAGATACGGCGATACCGTCGGCAATTTCAATGGTTCCTTCTTTCATATAATCGGTGGAATGCAGAACCATACCGCGGATTTTTTCCAAAGGTCCGCCGGTATATAGATTGACTTCGTTCAATTTTTCATAACTTTTCAGCGGCAATTGCAAAGACAAATCGGAAAAAGTATATTTTTCCAAAGGCTTATTGATAATAATTCCCATAGCCCCGCGGTTTGTATGCGAACAAATATATACGACGGAACGTGAAAAAATATCATCACCGTCAAGTATCGGCATAGCTATTAAAAACTTTCCCATCAAAGAATATTTATCAATAAATTCATCCATTTTGCCACATACCGTAAAAAATAAGTTTGTTTTTTAACTATTTTAGTGTATCATAAATTTATGGATATTTGAAGAATAAACATCAAAAAAATGAAACACTTATACCCTTATATAGTTTGTCTGTTTTTATTTTTCAACAATTTGGCCTGTGCGGCCGAAAAAGTTGTTATGCCCGATGATTTTAAAGGCGATGCTACCATACGGCAGGTCGAGCTGCTCAATAAAGGAGAAAACGAGCATTTGACCGGCGAACAGATGATTCAAATACTTTATGAAATAGGTTCTTATTTTTATAATAAGTATACTTTGGATGATATATTTAAAGAAGATTTTATTGAGCAAATCCGCCCGTTTTTTCCGGAAGATACGGATAGTCAGCTTGAAGATAAACTCACTATGTTAAGGGTAGGGGTTAATATTTACGATAAAATAAAAGAAGTCTATAGCGAATATGTGAAAAAGTATTTGGTTCCGGAAGTATATCGCAAAGTAAAGAGTGCCGATGATTACGACCATCCCGATGATGTGAAATACATAGAAGCGGAACCGGGATATTTTGTTAAAGTTTATAATTTCAAAAAATTTTTAACGTACAGTAATAACGAAAGAGAAAGACAAGCTATCAGCGAGTTCGAGCAAAAAGGTGAGGATAAAAACAGCATACGCAATAAAATTATACGCATCATAAAAACGGCAAATTGGAAAAAAGTTCTGTTTTACGGTTCGGTTTATGAAAATCCGCTGGCTTCGAAAGAAGGAGTTTCGCCGCAGCAGGAAAGTATGGATGTTAAAGCTCGGTTGATTTCAAAAAATACGTACATCCGCGGACAAAAAGAACTATATATCGGTATAGGATTGGAAACAGCCTTATATACATTTATTATCGCTAATGACATATCGCGGGAGGTTACCAAACCGCAAATTGATTTGAGCGGTTCCGAGAATATTGAAACAAGTGAGGTGTTATATCCGATTCCCCTGAACGCGGGAAAGCATTCTTTTGTGCATAAATATTTCGGAGAATTTCTGCTCCCGATTAAAATAACCGTGAAAGATGTAAATAAACCGATTATGATTAGAGCAAAGGTTAAATTATTTTCTTGCGATAATAACCTTAATTGTTCACCGGAAGAATTTGATTTTGAATTGCCTCTTTTAACCGACGGTGAAGAAATACTCTCAAACGGATACGATAATTATTTTAATATGACGCTGTCAAGATTGCCGGAAGGTGACAGCAAGCATTTGACCTTGAAAAAAATGGTGGTTGATACCGATAAAGAAAATAATCAGGTACTGCGTTTAGAATTTATCAGCGATAAAAAAATCAAAAATTTCAAATTATTTGCCGAAGCTGGAGATGAAATAGTTTTGTTTGATGCTCCTCTCATCAGTCTGCAGGAAAACAAGGTTTATGTGCGGCTTATTCCGCACGGGCGGCAAGATACTCTTGATATGGCAGATATGACTTTTACAATAAGTGCCGTTTTAAATAATTCTTATTATTATCGTAAAACGCTTCAGGCCGGTATATCGTCGGATTTTGATACGGAGGCTTTGCAGCTTAATTTCGGTTTACTTTTCTTGGCAATATTGGGCGGACTTATCCTTAACTTTATGCCTTGCGTCTTTCCGGTAATATCATTAAAGATGATGGCTTTCAGCAAAACGAAAGCTCGACAAAGAGCCGCATTGAGAAAAGATTTAGGGCAAACGGTTGCCGGAATTTTCTGCGGTTTTACCTTATTGATTGCGATGTTATGGTCGGCAAAGTATTTAGGGTATTCTTTGGGTTGGGGAATGCAATTCCAAAATATGGGATTTTTAGTGGTTATGACATTTATGGTGACCATAATTATTGTCGCTTTGCCGATACTTAATTTTAATGATATGGCATTACCCGATTTCGGAAAGTATTCGGGGTTTGTAATCGGTAATTTGGCGGTGCTTTTGGCAACACCTTGCACCGGTCCTTACTTGGCCAGTGCCATCGGTTTCGCTTTAGCCGGAAGTTATGCCGATATTTTGATAATTATGTATGGAGTTGCATTGGGCTTATCAATTCCGTATATACTTATTTTGACTTTAAAACAGCCGGAAACCTTTTTTCCCAAGCCGGGAGATTGGATGCTTAAATTGGAAATATTTATACGGGTAATGCTGTATTTGACTTTAGGGTGGTTTTTGCTGTTGATATTTGAACAGACGGATTGGCGCTTTATTCTCAAATTTGCGGCAATAATATTATTGTTTGTGTTCATTATGGGGATAAATAAGAAATTTTTGGAATATCTTGACGGCATCTTTGATGAGCGGATACCGGTAGAAGCTCTGCTTAAAATCCGTCGCGGTACCTATGTCTTTATATTAATGCTGTTTATTTTGTTTTCTTGGATTTGTACCAATATGGCGCAAACCAGTTTTCAAAAAAATTATGAAACAAATATGAAAAATCGTCTGACTTTTATTGATAAAAACTTGATAAATGAATATTTGGACGAAGGGCATCCGGTTTTGGTTGAAATCAGTGCAGATTGGTGTTTGACCTGCCACGCCAATAAAGTTTTCGTATTCAATAAAAACAATATGGAAAACTGGAAACAAACGTATGATTTGGAATTTCTAAGGGTCGATTGGACCAATTACAACAAAGAAATCTTGGATTATATGGAAAAGTTCGGTCGCAAAGGTCTGCCTTTCTACATTTTATATACTCCGTTCATAAGAGAGGGAATGGTATTACCGGAGATATTTGAAGAAACAGATTTATCGCAAATCCTAAAAGTTTCGCAAATGCGTTAAATTTGTTTGATAAATTCAGTTAATTCAGGTAAGGCATTGAGAGCATCTGAACGTCCCAATTCATAAACTTCGCGTAATATATGCTCATTTTTTTCGGTATGGCTGATTTTTATAAATTTACTCGGGCGAATAACAAAAACTTTGCCTTCTTTCTGCATTTTTTCAATATAAGCCAATTCGTTATTATACATAATGTGCCGATTCTTTATTGCCTCAATGAAACGAGGAAATTTACGATAAATAAAATAAGCCAGCCAAGTCAGTTTATTGGGTTTTTTCGTATATCCGGCAGCGCGGGTTTGCACCACTACGCATTTATCGTATCCCATATCCTGAAATGCTTTTACCGGAATACTGTCGGCAATGCCGCCGTCAAGATACAGTTTGTTATTTATTTTGCTTATGCGCGAAACAAACGGCATAGAGGCGGACGCACGCAAATAAGGCATTTTTTCGCGTAATTCTTCGCAACGGATATATTCTGCTTTACCGGATTGCAGATTGGTGCAAGTTACATAAAATGCGGTTGCTGATGTTTCAAATTTTTGATGGTCAAAAGGAAACAGCTTTTCAGGCAGGTCGTGATAACAAAACTGCTCACCTACCATATTTCCGGTAGTAATAAGCGAATAAAAACTCATATAGCGCTTATCCGAAGCGTATTTCAGCGTGTAATTAATGCTTCTGCCGATTTGTCCGGAAACGAAAGAACAACCGTGAATGGCGCCTGCCGAAACTCCGATTACACCATCGAAATAAACTTTATTTTCAGCCAAAATATCTAATACGCCGGCGGTATATATGGCGCGATGCGCTCCGCCTTCAAGCACTAATCCGGTTGCCATATCGGTAATCCGCAATTATAAATTTGGTTTTCGGGAAAAGATCTGAGCGTTGCCGGCTTTATGTTTTCTTTTTTGCCGTTTTTATTGCAAAATCCTTTCTCAAGTTTTCCGTTTTTATACCTCATACGTCCGTATAATTTGCCATCTACCAAATACAGGTCAAGCATTCCGTCCAATTTATTGTTTTTATAATTGGCTGAAACTTCTATACCGCGCCTCTGATAATATGATTTATACATACCGTTTTTTCGTCCTTCTTTGTAATACAGACGCAGTTTCGGATTTCCGTTAGGATAAAAAAACGAGCACAAACCGGTGAGATACCCTTTTTTATAGTTTTCTATGCTCACATAATTGCCATCGGAATTTTTGAGAGCAATTTTTCCTTCCAACGGTTTTCGGTTGGCATCAAGACAATATTTAATCCCGTCATTTTCTTTTAGGCAATTATAAGATATCGGTATTTCTTGTGAGCTTCTCGCCAACAAAAAACCTTTAAGATTCTGTTCAGTCGAAATTTGAGCTTTTGCCGGCTCTGATTGCGCTTGTTCTTCAAACTCTGCCTGCTGATTTTCCTGTGTTCCGTATTTCATCTGGTAGCGCGGTTGTGTGTTTTGCGGTTGTTCTGTTTGCGCTTTAGGTATAGAAATGCCGCAAAAAGCAGGCGAGGAAAAACAAAAATAAATTATTGCCAAGACCGATAATTTGAGTTTCATTGATTAAATCCTTTTTTATTTATTAAAATAATCGTGTCCTTTAGATGACATCATCGGGAACATAAGAGTGTCCGTTTTTTTGGAATCGTTTCCATATTTTTTCTTTAATCGGTCAAGAGTACGGATTGTTTTTTTATCGTCGGGAGATAGTATTTCCCGTATTTTTTTATCGATATTATCATAAAGGTTACGGTCTTCAATATCTATATCCGGCAGCTCGTGAAACTCATTTATGCAAGATTTATACAAATTGATTTTGAGTTTTTCATCTTTGACCGCGTCAGCCAGTTTTGCATATTCTCTTATGCGAGGTCTTCCGTCCAGCAATGTAGCAATTTCCAGACGAGTTGAAATAAAATCATCGTTATAGGCAAATTTCTGAGCTTTTGAAATGCTGTCCAACAAATCGATACGGTCTTTCTTGTTGGATACATAAGCCAAAGCGTCACGATAATGTTTCACTGCATTTTCGATACGCTCATCTCTGCCGACAAATCCGTCGACCCTTTGCAGGTTTATTAAAGTATCCGCACACAATTTATGAGCGCGGAACTTATCTCTTTCGGTAGCATTTTCGTTGCTTATTATGCGTTCGCAGGCATCGGTTATTTTTTGAGGGTTGTAATCGGAGCTGTCATTCCAAGCATTTTGAATGTTAGCCACCATTATAATATTGCGCGAAGTTAAATCTAAAGCCTTCTTTTTATATTCCATTGCGCGGTAGTGCCATTTATTAACGGCGGTCATATTATTAACACGATTGGATTCACCCTCATATATCTCTGATACATTATAGTAAAATTGCGACAATTGTTCATCATTCACGATTTTAAAATCAGGATTTTCTTTATCGTCATCAATTGAAATTGATAAATCTTCCATCGCCGTAACTATACCGCTCAATTCGGTAATATTGTTTTTGTCATTGTATATGTGCCAAGTCTGACGATTTAATTTCATCATTTCATAGTCTTCCAGCAAAAATACATTCTGTCCGGCGCGTTTGGCAAAAATTTCATCATAAGTATCTTCCACCGAATTTGCGATATTTATATTCATTCCCACTAAAGAGAAAATGTTTTCAAAAGCTTTATCAATCTTTTTCTTATTCAAACTGGTGGACATAGTCTTAACGTAATCCAATCTGTCGCGTATATAATCGGTGATAACGGCCTGTTGACGTTCATCTTCAATACCGGAATTAACATCTTCTTGAGTAAATTTGTCGCCGAAGTGTCTCTCATACAGGCTGTTCATATATTCAGAACCGTTTTCATCATCTATGGAACAGCTATGCAGAAGCAAAAGCGCCCGCTTATACAATTGAAGCACACTCCAAGCTTCTACTTGGTCTGCGCTTGAGATAACCGGCACCTGCGGTTCGATATCTTCTTCAGAGGCTGGCGCTGTTTTATCGGATTGTATGGCATCGCCCTCAAGCAATTCTTCGTCGGTATATTTTTCTTCTGTCATAAGTTTCTCCTTGAACACACCTAATATAATCATATTTTAAGTTTTATTTCAAGAAAAATTTGTCAAATATATGTTTTTTTGACAAATAAAAAAACAGCTCCGCGCAGGGAGCTGTTAGGCAGTTTGAGCAGATTAAAAGCGGTACAGCATACCAACAGTAACTTCTTTTAAGTTATTCATTCTTTTTGTTCCGATGTATGAATATCTGCCGACAACGCGCGCCGACCAATTATTGTTCATATCATACTGCATACCGATACCGGCACGGTAGCCTACTTTAGTAGTAGAACTGTTAGGCATTTGCTTATACTTAATATCATAAATAGCACCGCCTGCTGTTAATAAGGCTCCCAAATTGGAACACATAATCGGCATTTTGCCGTATAAATCCATAGCGTATGCTTGAAAACTGTTTTTGGATTTACCGCTTCCGTAAGGGTTTGAATTTTTCAAATCACCGGACATTTGATATGAAAATTCCGTATATACATTTTTATCCCATTCCATACCCAAATCAGCCTTTCCGGAATGGAAATTCTTTTTGAAATTTTTAGCATCACCGCCCTGATGAGCACGGCTGTATACATAATCAGCACCGATATAAGGACGAACCGAAACATTTTGCCACATATTGTGATAACCTGCTTCGGCATTTAACGACATCAGACAAGCAACGCCTGATAATAACAATATCTTTTTCATATTTTATTTTCTCCATTTATAAATGTTAAAATGAATTTTGCGTTACGAGGTGTATATAACCGTGAAAAATAAAATTTAAATGGTGACAGTAAAAAAAAATACCTTTATCCTGTCATCAGCAAGGAGAAAACTTATGCTGGAATGTCCGTCTTTTGAATGTAATAAATGTCCGCGCCTGTCAGAATTTAGAAAACAAAACAGGCAAAAATTTCCGAATTATCATAATGCTCCGGTGGAATCATTCGGGAGCTTGAACGCAAAAATTTTGGTGGTTGGTTTGGCTCCGGGGTTAAACGGGGCTAATCAGACCAATCGTCCGTTTACCAATGATTATGCCGGCGATATTTTATACCCCGCTCTTAAAAAATACGATTTGGCAAAAGGGGAATATAAACGTGTAAAAGATGACGGTTTTGAACTTGTTAATGTTAGAGTGACCAATTCGGTGCGTTGCGTTCCTCCTCAGAATAAGGTTACTGCCGAGGAAATTTCCGCTTGTCGGGGGTATTTGCAAGCCGAAATAGCATTGATGCCGAACCTGAAAATTATTCTGTCGCTGGGCGCAGTGGCACACGGAGCGGTACTGCAAGCGTTAGGATATAAAAAGTCAATGTTTAAATTTTCTCACGGTGCCGAACATTTTTTATTTAATCACAACATAATTTTGAAGGATTCGTATCACACATCGCGCTATAATATCAATACCGGAGTATTAACCGCCGAGATGTTTGATAAAATTATAGCAGAAATAAGCAGATTGTAAAAAAGCAACTAAGATTGAAATAGCAATCGCAATAATACTTGACAAAATTTATTTTTTTTGCTAGACTGAACTTAAGCAGAGTGAAAAGACCTGCTTGAGGTGTGGTAACCTCTATATATGCGTCCGTGCAAAACGATATTTTGTGCGCCGATGATTTGTCTAAAACAGATCGGAAGGCGGCAAAATAGGCTGTATTCCGGTTAATATGTCGCACTATCTCATATATATAGTTACCAACTTCCGGTCGCTTTTCACCAAGCGACTAGTTTTTTATATGGAGAAGTGTTATGAATATGAAGGAAAAAATAGTTCTGACTTCGTTGGCGATTTTAACATCTATTCCGGGTTTTAGCCAGAGCAGATTTAAACAATATCAGGAAGCTAAACAGAAAGAATTTGCCGCTTATAAGGCACAAAAACAACAAGAATTTGATCAATATAAAAATGAACGCACGGCGCAGTTCCGCGATTACCAAAATAATAACGGGCAACAAAAAAAGGTGAAAACCAGAGAAGAACTCAATGAAGAGTACGCTTCCGCTATGGAGAATGGTGGTAACCGGCAACAAGCGAAGAGATTGGATCCGATTGCCCCTCAGAATGTCGACGGAGAACACGTTTATTTAGGTGGAATTGCTGCTCATGATTACGGACTCGGATTTGATGATATAAGCTTTAACAAGAAGTTTGATTTGGAAGAGGGTGACAGAGCTTATGTTTATACAAGTTCCAAAGGTGTAGCAGTTGTCTACAGCAACAGTAATGGTTTTGGCGCTAATCTGAAAAACAATAGTGTAGAATATTTTCAATTAAAGAATGGTAAAAAAACATCTTTGTCAACAGTTAAAGACGCATCAACAATTAAGCTTTTAAATAATTTAAATGAATATTACGGTAAAGTCAAATTTCCACAAGCCAAAACACAAGATAAGATAACAAAATCTAAGCAAAATATCCAACAAGCAAAGCAACACAAAACGGCTGAAGGATTATCATACACGATAGGGGAGGACGGGGTTAAATTTTCCGGCGTTATGAGTATAAATACAAATTATTTAATGCCGCAGATATATTATAATCAGCAAAATGGAATGTATACCTGTGGTTCGCATGAATCTTTTGAAGAGAGTGGTTTGCGCAGAGATGTAATGCTTGATTTGCAGTATTTAGTTGTCGAAAATTACATATACAAAGATTTGCAAAAACGCGCTCAGCAAGGCGAAAGATTGACAGAAGCGGAAAAAGAGTTTCAAGAAGCGCATATTAAAAATTTGGCAAAGGAGGGAATTTCAATAACTAAAGACGGCAAACTGAAACAGCAAGATCCTCTCATACGTCAACAGACACAAAATATGCAAAATAATGTCGGTAATGGCGGAATAGGCGGCTAACCGACTGCCTGATAAAACACAAAAATTGCTGTAAAAAAAGTCCCTCGGCTGAGTTCAGGAGAGGGACTTAAATTTTTATCTTCTGATATGAGAAGATGAACTGTGCAGATGATTTGATTTATGAGTATGCGGTATATTACCATCGGTTTCGCTGAAGGCGGCAAAGTCTTCGTCATTTTCGGAAAAGCCCTGAGAATGATGAAGTGAATAACCGTGATTATCAATAATGCTCTCATCTTCAAAATAAGCCTCTTCATCTCTGTCGTGATGACCGAAACCGGTTATATCTTCAGTTACATCTTTGGTTTTGTCCCAAGCTTTTGAAGCCCCTTCTTTGGTAGCGCTCCAAGCTTTGGCAACTCCTTCTTTAGTAGCCTCCCAAACACCGGAATTTTCTTCGTGTGCCGAAGAATTTTCCATATTTTCCATACTATAGGAACTTGTTTCGCTGTGCTTATTATTTTGGTTATTATGTTCTTTCATTTAATTTTCTCCTTGTTTTTGGATATTGTTATTATCGGTTGTTGTTTTTGTATCAGAATCATCGCTTAATCCGCTTTTAACGTCTTTCCCGACTTCTTTGGCTCCGTCCCAAACGTCGCCGGTTACTGTTTTGGTTCCGTCCCAAACATCGGAACTAACCTCTTTTGTTCCGTCCCAAACATCAGAACTCACTTCTTTGGTTTTATCCCACACGCCGCTATTTTGAGAAGTGTTATCACCGGCAACAATTTGCTGTGGCTGTTCGGCAATTCTTAAGATTAAAAATCGCGGTTGCGAGTTTGCTGTCTGAGCTATGGCACAATTAGCCTGACATACGAGTAAAGTTATGGCCGCTGCCGAAATAAATGTAATTGATTTTAACATAATTCCTCCGCTTTTATCAGTTGTTTGCCTTTAAAAAATAGTAGTAAAAAAATATCTTTCCATACAACTTTCGCTGTAGGGATGATAATAAAAAGTCGGTTAAATATTATTTTTTATATGAGGCACGTCTGATACGGTCATTAATCGCCAATCCCAATCCGTCATAAGGAACAGGGGCTATGGCAATTTTACCTTCGGCGGCATTTTCATCGGCTATGCGCAAAAAAGCAAACAGATTGGCGGCGGCCTCAGTTAGATTACCGCTTTTGCTTAAATTTATGTCTCCGTCAATATTGCCGAAACCGATAAAATATTCGTCATCGTCAGGTTGCGTAACATTAATTCGCAGAATATTTCTCGGTGCATAATGACGAAGCAGCTGTCCGGGGGCGGTAGGTAAATCCGGATTTCCTTCATTGATTAATATTTTTTCGCCCAGAAATTCTTCGATATCTTCTTTGGCGGTTCCTCCGGCGCGTAATAACACCGCATTTTTGCCCGTCAAGTCAATAATGGTGGATTCGACACCAACTTTGCAAGCCCCCCCGTCTAAAATCATATCGACGTTTTCACCCAAACTGTCGGCAACGTGCTGTGCGGTAGTCGGGCTTATGGATTGATATTTATTAGCAGAAGGCGCTACAATAGGAACTCCCGATGCCTTTATTAAGTTTAAGGCGATATGGTGATTAGGCATCCTTACCGTTAAGGTTCTCAATCCGGAACAAGCCAAATCTATACTCGGATTTTCTTCAATACGATTCAGCACAAAGGTTAGCGGTCCGGGCCAGAAACGTTTGGCAAGCGCAAAAACCCGCTCATCTGTTGCAGCATAGTTACGCAAAACGTCAACATCGGCAATGTGTGAAATTAAAGGGTCAAATTTCGGGCGTTGTTTGGCGGCAAAAATCTTGGAAACCGCCTGTGAATCATACACGTTTGCTCCCAACCCGTACACGGTTTCGGTCGGAAATGCCACCAAGCCTCCCGACTTAATTATTTCAGCGGCTTTTAAAATATTTTGCTCGGTATTTGAATAAATATTACTCATTTTTATTGTGCGTTAAATATTGCGGTCAATGCTTCATCTATTTCATTTTCTTCATATGTGTCTAAAACTTCAAAATCGGAGCGGTCAACGATTTTATATTGTTTTGATTTGAAATCGTAACAAAGCAAATCAAATTCGTTATAACCCAACAAAATGGTATTTTCAGGTTTATCCATTTGTTCGTTCTTGTCAATAATATCCATATCGTCATCAACGGTGGCTCCGAACAGATAAATTCCGTCGTATTTTATGCCATTATACTTACGCAAGAAATCGGCATAAGAGCGCGGTATCATATCAAGCCCCATATTGCACAAGACCTTTTGCGCCACAATCAACGCTTCGGATTCCAAATCTTCACCTTTGGCGAAGTTATTACGCTCTATCAATTCAACGAATTTCATTTATTTTTCCCTTTTCTTTGAGTTATATGCTTTTTCAATAACTTCTCAACTTGCCGCATAGTTTCTTTGTTATAATCATCGGTACTTTTTATTTCTTTTAAGTTGCGGTATCCTTCGTGGATGTAAGAACGGGAACAGTTAATATTATGTTTCTCAATAATTTTCCCCTCGTTTTGCATACGTATCTGCATCATTTCAAAATAATTAACTTTACACTTTAAATCTTTCATTTTACGGCGTTTAAATTCCGCAGATTGTTCTAAATCACAATATATTACATCATTTTCGGCATCAAAACCGAACATTACTCTCATTTTGCTGTCTTTAGCATTTAAACGTGCTGATATTTGCTCTATACCGTCACCGGATTTCATAGTTTTTCCGAGCCAATGTAAGTATCCTTGATGAATCCGCGAATCAACACTTATGTGGTTGTTAGGATAATTCACGGCAGCAATAGTATCTCCTCTTCCCGCCAGCATCACGGCTAAATTGTGATGATCTTCCAGTTGAGGCAGTCCGTCTTTGCTTAAAGGTCTGCCTTCATTATCGCGCGCCATAATCAATTCTGCTTTATTATTATCAACCATATAATCAATAAATTCTTGAGGTATAGGCATACCGATTTCCAATTTGCTTACATCTATGCCGAAGTTTATAAGCTCATCTCTTGCCAATCCCTCTAAAATACGTTGATTATAATTTCTTTCGGTTATAATCAGCGACCCTATATCACTGTTTCCGTAACGGCGCATCATATCGCAATAAGACTTCACTACGCGTTCATCAATTTTTTTACCATTTACTTCACGTTTCCTCAACATAGCTTCAAACTCGGCTCCGGCATACTTCATAATATTTTTGTTTTGCTTGTTTTTCAGACAATTTTGTTTAGGTATAAAAAAGGCGTTTCCGTCTGATTCAGATACTTTGTAAGCCTGAAATATTACTTCGCAAAAGTCGCTTACCGTCATTACTTGCAGAGCGTCGGGATGGAGACCTGATTTTTGTAAATATCTGCGTAAATCCTGTTCAATGGAGCGAAAAGATTCGAATTGATGAAATACTTTCCAGCTTGGCGAAGCCATCAACCTGTAAGCAGTTGACGGATATTTTTCCGGTTGGGCATTCTTACGAAAATGTTTAAATAAAAAACTCAGCTCATCATCTTTACGGCGATTGATGGTGCCGTAACATTCCATTCTGATAAGACGTTTTTCATCTCTGGCCAACGGATAAAAAATATCCTGATCATAAGAAAAGTTGGCTAACTTATGAATCTTACTTAATAAATACCGAGCTTCTTCCGCGTAGAAATTTCCTTTTTTTTGCGGAGATAATCCCTCTTCTTTTTTCAAGATATCATATAACAAGTGGACAATTTGTATTTGTGTATTTATGTCTTGAATTTTGAAATTGTTTGTAAAGTCATAAGAATTGGTGAAAATTTCATCAAACAAGGGTGAACGTGCTTGTTCCTCAACTCTCTGTTCAAGCTGCTTTTTATGCTTTCTGGCGTATTTTCCTCGCGACATATTTATCCCCTTGCTGTATTTTGTCCAAAGTATAGCCGCAAATTTAATAAAAGTCCACTTATTTTTTTACATTAAATCATAAATATTGCAAATCGTCGATAAATAACTATAATCATTAAAAATTATGAACTTAAGGAGAAAAATTATGGTGGAATTTACTGTAGGACGCAATATCAGAGCTAAGGGCGATAAATTGATAATATCCGCAAAGAAAAATGATATTGTAAGGTTATTGAACGAAGATGAACAAATTTTGGTATCGGCAATTAAAAAACAAAATGTTTCCGATAAAATTACGGAATATAATTTAGGCGATTACAGAGTTTATGTCGGGATGATAAATTCAAAACAAAGTCCGGTTTTGTGGCAGCATTTAGGCGGAGAAATTTGGAAAAAAATTAAATCGGCTCGCGAAGTTAAGGCGCAGATAATCGGTGCAACCGCCGAAAATCTCTACGATTTCTCATTGGGAATAGAACTTGCGTCATACAGCTTTGATAAATATTTCACCAAAAAACCGTCTGATTTTTATTCTAATTTGGAAAAAATCGTATATACGGGCAGCGGTTTAAAAGATTTTTCCGGATACAAGCCTTTTGCAAGTTTGGCAAATTGTGTGCGTTATGCCAGAGATTTGATTAACGAGCCCGCCAATGCGATAAATCCGCAGGTTATGTCTGAAGATATAAAGCGTTTGGAATATTTAGGCTTGCAAGTGGATATTTTAGATGAAGTTAAAATGACAGAACTCGGATTTAATTTGGCAATGGCGGTGGGACAAGGTTCGGTAAACCGTCCGAAAATCGTTGTGATTAAATGGAAAGGAAATCCGGAAGATGCCGGATTTAAAGTCGGTTTAGTCGGCAAAGGCGTTACGTTTGACAGCGGCGGTATATCTATCAAACCGGCAGCTAATATGGGTGATATGAAACAGGATATGGCCGGTGCCGCGGTTATGACGGCAACAATGAAATCGGTGGCTTTGCAAAATATAAAGCAAAATATTGTGGCGGTTGTAGGGCTGGTGGAAAATATGCCTTCCGGAGCGTCTTATCGTCCGGGGGATGTTATAAAATCAATGTCGGGACAAACCGTCGAAGTGAATAATACCGATGCGGAAGGTCGTTTGGTTTTAGCTGACTGCTTAACATATATTCAAAAAAGTTTTCATCCGGAATATGTCATTGATATGGCGACTCTGACAGGGGCGATAGTTATCGCTCTGGGCAATACGTTTGCCGGCTTGTTTGCCAATTCGGCAAAGCTGATATCTGAATTGCGCGCTGCCGGCGAATACAGCGGAGAACGTGTTTGGGAAATGCCAATGGATAAAGAATACGATAAGCAAATGGATTCAACCATCGCCGATATGAAAAATACCGGAGGACGAGCGGCAGGCTCTGCAACGGCTGCGTGCTTTTTGCGGCGCTTTATTGAAAAAGACACTAAATGGGCGCATATAGATATTGCCGGTATGGATTTGTCTGACGGCAGTAAAACCCTCTATCCGAAAGGTGCCAGCGGCTTCGGCGTGAGGTTGATGAATCGCTTTATTCAGCAAATTAACGAAGATAAGTAAATTTTGCTTGAAAAATTTATCTTTGATGATAAATTAGCACCAGTTTTTTTGAAACAATATGCCCGTGCGGGGCTGTCCGCACTACAAAATTTTAAGGAGAATAATAATATGGTTGTTCGCGTAGGTATTAACGGATTCGGTCGTATCGGTCGTTTGGTTTTCCGTGCCGCCCAAGAAAGAAATGATATCGAAATCGTCGGTATTAATGATTTGATAGATGTTGATTATATGGCGTATATGCTTAAATATGACACAATGCACGGCAGATTCAAAGGCACCGTTGAAGTTAAAGACGGTAAATTGGTAGTTAACGGCAAAGCTATCCGCGTTACTGCCGAAAAGAATCCGGCTGATTTGAAGTGGGGCGATGTTAATGCTGATTATGTTGTTGAATCAACCGGTTTATTCCTGACTAAAGAAAAAGCTCAAGGTCATATTGATGCCGGCGCAAAGTATGTGGTAATGTCTGCTCCGTCTAAAGATGATACTCCGATGTTTGTATGCGGTGTTAATACCGATTCTTATGTAAAAGGAACTCAGTTTGTTTCCAATGCTTCTTGCACAACCAACTGTTTGGCGCCGATTGCCAAAGTTCTGCACGACACTTTCGGTATTAAAGAAGGTTTGATGACAACAGTTCACTCTACAACCGCTACTCAAAAGACTGTTGACGGTCCGTCTGTTAAAGATTGGCGCGGCGGCAGAGCTGCTTCCGGAAACATTATTCCGTCTTCTACCGGTGCCGCCAAAGCAGTGGGTAAAGTTATTCCTGCCTTGAACGGTAAGCTGACCGGTATGTCTATGCGCGTTCCGACTTTGGATGTTTCGGTTGTCGATTTGACCGCAAATTTGGCAAAACCTGCCACGTATGAGGAAATCTGCGCTGCTATGAAGAAGGCTTCAGAAGGTGAATTGAAAGGTATTCTGGGTTATACCGAAGATGCTGTCGTTTCTTCTGATTTCTTGGGTGATGCTCATACTTCTATCTTTGATGCCAAAGCAGGTATTCAATTGACTGATACATTTGTAAAAGTTATCAGCTGGTATGATAATGAATGGGGTTATTCTAATAAAGTATTAGACCTCATTGCTCATATGGCAAAAGTTAACGGATAATTTTAATCGTTTGCCCCGTCGCATTACAAGACCGGTATACGGTGGTTTGCTGCGGGGTATGTTTTTATTTAATTTCGAGGAAAAATTGATGCAAGGTTACAGAACAATAGAAGATTTGGGTAATTTATCCGGCAAAGTGGTGATGTTGCGCGCGGATTTAAACGTGCCGATGGATGAAAATTTTAAAGTGACGAATACCGCACGTATCGATCGCACGGTACCGACCATCAAAGCTCTGATGGACAAAGGGGCTAAAGTAGTGGTTATTTCACATTTCGGTCGTCCGGAAGGCAAGGGCGATATGAAAAACTCGCTTTCACACGTAGCTCCGGAGTTGGAAAAATCACTGGGTAAAAAAGTTATTTTTGTGGGTGATTGTATTGGTGCCGATGTAGAAAAAGCCGTTGCCGAAATGTCAGATGACGAAATTTTGCTTTTGGAAAATCTGCGTTTTTATGACGAAGAGAAAAAAGGTAATGAGAATTGGGCAAAAGAGCTGGTAAAGCCAGCCGATGTATATGTTTCCGACGCTTTTTCCACGGCGCACAGAGCGCACGCATCTATGGTGGCAGCTGCAAAGTTGTTGCCTTCGGCTATGGGATTATTGATGGCGGAGGAAGTCGGGGCGTTGACTTCAGGATTGAATAATCCGACGCGCCCGTTGATGGCAATTGTAGGCGGTTCTAAAGTTTCTACCAAATTGGACTTGTTAAACAATTTGGTTAAAAAAGTTGATAAATTGGTAATTGCCGGCGGTATGGCTCACACTTTTCTTAAAGTTTTGGGAGCTGAAGGTATTAACGAGAGCAACTCTTTGGTGCAAAATGATATGCTGGATACCGCTAAAGAAATTTTAGCAACGGCTAAAGCCAATAATTGCGAAATAATTTTGCCTAAAGATTTGGTATGGGCTGCTGAATTTGCCGCCAATGCCGAGCATAAAACCGTTGATTTGGATAATATTCCGGCTGACGGTACATTGCTTGATGTCGGCGAAAAGACTATTGCCGCTATTAAAGAAAAATTAGCGGAATGTAAAACATTGGTATGGAACGGACCTCTCGGTGCGTTTGAATTAAAGCCGTTTGATACAGCTACCAATACTGTGGCACAAGCTGCGGCAGAATTAACTCAAGCCGGAAAATTGATAACGGTTGCCGGCGGCGGTGATACCGTATCTGCTTTGGCAAATGCCGGAGTTGCCGATAAATTTTCTTATATATCCACGGCCGGCGGAGCATTTCTTGAATGGATGGAAGGCAAAGAATTACCGGGGGTAGCTATTTTTAAAAAATAGTTTAATTAAGCTTAATAATAGAGAAGGGCGTCACTTAAATGACAGCCCTTTTTTATTATGTAGCGAATATCGGTATGTTGTTTTAAGTTGATATAAAATATATTTTATTTTATAATGCTCCATTATTAATTCTGTTTGTATTAGTGAATAGGAGCAACGAAAATATGAAAATACTTGTGACGGGCGGTACCGGTTTTTTAGGTTCTAATTTATGTCGTCATTTGCTGCAGGGTGAGAATAAAGTAATTTGTTTGGATAATAACTATACCGGCAATTTGGGTAATATTACGGAATTGATGGATAATCCGAACTTTGAGTATTTAAATTTGGATGTCACCGAACAATGGAATATTTCGGAAAAGATTGATCAAATATATAATTTGGCTTGTCCGGCATCTCCGAAATACTATCAGGGCAAACATTCCATACAAACGACAAAGACCTGCGTATACGGGGCAATAAATATGCTGGAATTGGCAAAGAGAAATAATGCCGTAATACTGCAAACTTCGACATCTGAAATATACGGTGAACCTAAAGAACATCCGCAAACGGAAAGTTACAGAGGTAACGTCAATCCGATAGGGATTCGTTCTTGCTACGATGAAGGCAAACGTTGCGCCGAAAGTCTGTTTTTTGATTATTGGCGTTATGAAGGGGTGAATATTAAAGTTGTGAGAATTTTTAATACCTACGGACCGAATATGGCTTTAGATGACGGCAGAGTAATTTCTAATTTTATTTGTCAGGCTTTGAATAATCAGAATATTACTATTTACGGCGACGGCAGTCAGACACGTTCTTTCTGTTATGTTGATGATTTGATAAAGGCTTTGATATTGATGATGAATTCCGGTAAAAGTTTTACTGGACCGGTTAATTTAGGCAACCCGCAGGAATTCAGCATAAAAGAATTGGCTGAAAAAATTATCGCCAAAACCAACAGTAATTCGAGGATTATTTTTAAAGCTTTACCGCTTGATGATCCGACACGTCGCAGACCGGATATATCATTGGCGCTGGAAAAACTTTCGTGGCAACCGAAAATAGGTATTGATGAAGGTTTGGATAAAACAATAGAATATTTCAGAAAAATATGTTTTAAAGAATAGCGTAAATAAAAGTGATATACCCCGAATTGCTTCTTACCGAATGCGATATGATTTAGGATATTTAAAAATTGAATTATTGACAGCAGCAACAAAATGCTATATAATCATCGTAAAGTGATGGTTATCGCTTGCTGCCTGCCTTTAGGCAAATCCGGACGGAATAACCGCTTAAATTTATCAGATAGTTAAAACTCTTAACAAAAGGGATTTTTGACAGGCAGGCATCAAAAACTATATCCCGCTTAGGAGTTAAAGCTATGACGGATACAAAAACTTCCTTTAATTATGAAATTATCGCACGGCTGTTCGAAGATGCCGTATGTTTGACGTATAATCCGATTGAATCTCCGGCAGCGTGGCAATTTGCCAAAGAATTGTCGAAAGATTTTCAAAAACAACACAAAGGGCAACACTGCCGTCTTTGTTCTAAAACCTCTCGAATAATGCAAGACAGGTACAATCCGCATTTTCACTATTTTTCTGACGGAACGCTTATTCATTATTGCTATCCGGATGATGAAAAGTCTTCCGAACTTCAACGAAATCTGTCCGATGAACTGAAACGAATATACAGATTATTGAAAATCCGCGGACTACCGGTTAAAAAAGTTTATTTTCCGCAAACAACGATGGATTTTATTTATTACAGTGAATTTTTGCGTTACATCAGTGAGCAAGCGTTTATCCGCTACTCTTTTAAGACGGATTTATTTGTTGAGCCGTTACCGGATAAAGATGACTTTGTTCGCGAATGTTTTGCCGGCAATAATATTTTAGTAACGGCGGCTAAAGGTGAAAATTTGCCTTATTGCCGAGATTTTATGGCTTTATTTGCCGACGGCCGGTATTATATATCGGAAAAATATGCCAGTCCTTTCGGGGCGGCAAATCACGGTAAAATAAGCTTGTTCAAACGTGATTATATGCGTTTTTACCCGTATTGTGATATGCAATATGTACCGCAGGAATATATTGACGCATTATATGAAAAAGCTAAAGAATTTGATTGGTATGTCTCTCCGGAAGAAGCAGCCGAACACAGACAAACAATAACGGATGAAGCTTCGGTTAAAATGAATGATTATATCAATAAGCTGTTTGAAAACCGCACTTGTTTAACCATAACCAATCCTGATTTCAATTCAACTTATATGGCGCCTGATTTTCAGCAATATGCCGTATTTTCGGACGGAACGGTGGTTTCGGTGTATTACGACGAAAATGATAAATCTTTCTTGAATGATTTGCGCAAACTTTTTCCCGATTTGAATTTCAGATTTGAGAAAGTTTCGGCAGAATATATTAAACAAATATATCGCCGTTTGCCGGAGTTTCAAAAAGGCGCAGCCGTGATTTATATTGAAATGTTGAAACAAAAAGCGCGTAAACTGAAGCGAATTACCGATTTGAAGCATATTGAGGCGCTTGATGTAGTGGCAAATATCGCCGGTTGGCAAAATTGGCATTCGGTGAAAATAGAAGATGATGCTCACGCACGTCAGTTGATTGACGCCGAAAAATGGCGCAGAAATATGGCCGCCGGTTTTAATGCCGAAAATCCTTTGGAAGAAGAATACCGCCAATATTTGAAACATCATAAATGATTTAGGATATAAGCGCCGATTAGCGCTTGCATCCTGCCCAATAGGCAAATCCGGACGGAATAATCATTGAACCGAACACAGCTTTAACCAGCGGAAAAACGCAATGAGGCAGGCATTGCATAACGTCTAGCATTTTTAAAAGGAGTATGTGTTATGAGTATGCAAAATTTATTGGAAAAATTATTTAGTGAAGGTAACTGTTTGACTTATGATTGGTATTTTTCGGCACGCCGAAAAGCAGAACAAATGTGCAAACAATTTAAAGCCGAAAATCCGCACGGTATATGTTTTGTGCAAAATTCCAAAGTAACCGTACCTTTATTCAAACATACGGATTTTCAATATTTTTCCAACGGGGCGTTGGTGATTTATATGCCGCCGCACCGCGCCGAAGAAGTCATCAAAAAAGCACGGAAATTTTTGGCATCACACGGCTGCGAGATAAAATATGTTTATGCGCCGCAAGATAAAGAAGAATGGCGAGATTATTTTAAACTGCTGATTGATATTCACGATAAAACCAAAAAATTATCGATTAATGATGAAGATTTAATGCTTTGCGCTTTCAATACACCGGAGGAATTTGCCGATTATTGTTTCAAAGACAATAATGTTTTATTGACAGCTTCCAAAGAAGAAAATTTTAATCCGAAATATCGGCGAATGCTTGCATTATTCGGTAACGGATTGTATATAATCGATGAACAATACAAACACGGCGACAGTTTTTACGGTGATGTTGAGGTTGCTTTTTTTGAAAACCGTATTTGTGAGTATCCGATAATGCGGGCAATTTATGTGCCGCAAATTTATTTAAGAGCACTTTATAAAAGAGCCGAACAATATAATTGGTATATATCTCCTGAAAAAGCCGAAGAACGGTTACCGCAAATCACAGCTTCAGAATTGGAAACAATCGGAAAATATACTGATGATATTTTGCCGAATCGTTCTTGTATCAGCATATTAACGCCGCGCATAACTTATAACGATATATTGCTTGATCCGATTCTGACATCGCCGGATTATCACCGGTATGTTCTGTTTGATGACGGTAAATTGGTACTTTCGCAAAAATATTATTGTGATGAGATGAAGCAAAAACATTTGCTTGAAGATTTAAAGCGGAGTTTTCCGCATCTTAAATTTGCGGTTGAGCAGGTGTCGGATTATTGCGTCGATTATTTATATCGGGAAATATATAAACGGCAGAAAAGCGCTCGTGATATTTATCTGGAAATGATGCGGCAAAAGGCTTTGCTTATCAGCGATGTATTCGGCGTACCGATAGTATTGGCACAAGATGCGGCGGCACAATTTGCCGGTTGGCATAGTTGGGAAAATATACAGACAGTCACCGTAATACACGCACGTCATTTAATTGCCAAACAGCAAGAATTAGATATACGAGCGGAAAAAAACGGATATAAAAACGATGTTATTTACAATGCAACGGCTTATTTTGAATTGCTAAAAGCGCAAAATATTCCTTACGAAAATGCACAGTCCGTATATGCCCAATTGAAAGCAAATTCAGCGAAAGCCAAACATCAATAGATAACGGAGGCGGTTATGATAAATACAATTATAACGCAAAAAACGGTTGTCGATGAACTTTATGCAAACGGTAAGGTGTGCGTAACGGCGCATAAAGAAGCCGGTATTGATACAAAATATCGTCCGTATTTAGCCTTGTTTGCAGATGGAACTTTACTGGTTGATGAACACGCACAAGGTGATATAGTTTTACAAAACTCAGTGCTTGAATTTTATAAAGATTATCCCTCGCAAAAGAGGTTGGTTAAACGATATGTACCGCCGCAGTTGCTAAAAGCCGTTTATCATCGAGCCCAAGATTTTGATTGGTATTTACCTCAATATGATATTCCGGCTGACTTAAGCACTGCCGATAAGCAAAAATTATGTAAATTTTTAGAGCGCACTATGCAACGGAGATGCTTAAGTATTACCACACTGACAACACCAGATTGGTTTCGCTTTTATTCGCCTGATAAAGAAAAGTTTGCTTTATTTGAAGGCGGACGATTGGCACTGGCACAAAATAATCCGCATATTGAGGAGCTGTTAAGCGATATAAGCAAATTTTATCCGCAAATTGAAATTATTGAAGTGGTGCCTGAATATTATATCGGAGCTATTTATGAAAGCTTACTTTATACCGAGTCGAGCGCTCGTGAAATATATATCAATCTAATGCAGCAAAAACTTATGAAACGCTTAAAAATCAATTCCGAGGAGGCACTTAATATTATGCAAAATCAAACTTACGGTTGGCGCAAATTGTTATTTTTATCGGAACAGAATGCCCGTTCTATGATATACAGCGAATATGTCGAAAAATGCCTTATGCAGGATGATGCGGTGTTTGCAGAGCAAATGCTGGCTAAAAAAGATTTTCATATCGGTGTTTTTTTGTAGATAAGTGCAATTGCATATAGTTCGGTTCTACGTCAAAGATAGGGGCAAAGAGTAGTTGCCTAAGGATTATAAGTTGTTATAATCACAGTTCGATCAAAAACCATTTTAGGGAGAACTACTCAATGCTTAAAGATGATATTATCACAAAGAATGCAAACA
>JAFUSH010000069.1 GCA_017471705.1 Alphaproteobacteria bacterium
TAAATATCAAATTTTTAACCATTAAAGGAGCTTTTAATGAGACTTAATAAACCTTACACAAATAAGGAATATGCTGATTTTGCCTCTTATTGCAATAACAATAAATGCGAAATTGTTGATAGAGGCGAATATTTTGAGGCGGTGGTTAGCGAGCCATATATTCCGACAGACGAAGAAAAAGCCGCTATTATCCGCCGAAAACGAGATGCTTGGATTGATTGTATAAAATGGCGGATTGAACGTTATAAAAGCCAACAGGAACTCGGAATTAAAACTTCGGATAATGCGGTAACATACACACAGATTTTACGTTATATGCAATATTTGCGTGATATACCGGCGCAAGAAAATTTTCCGAATGTTGAACTTTTAACTTTCGAGCAATGGCAAGAAACACTTTCAGATTAAACGAAACTAAAGGACTAAGAACGTGACTAATACTGCAATAAAACCTTATCGGATAATGCTCCCGACCGATTATGGTTAGTATGACCGCGAGCTTAACTCTGTGCGTCATAATATCTTCGGGAGCAATAATTTTAGGAGATATTTATGGCAAACAGAAATGTAAAGCTCAAAAACAAGAGCGGTGACTATCTTTATCCCTATACGGATAATATTCCGACAGCGACCACGTCAAAGGCGGGTATCGTAAAATTAGACAGTGCGCCAACAGCAAATTCTAATAATGCGATAACTTCCGGTGCAGTAAATACGGCAATAAATACCGTAAATACTAATTTAAGCAACAAACTTGGCAAAACCGAAACGGCGGCGAAAGCAACTGCCGATGCTGATGGTAACAATATTGCTAACACCTACCTTAAAAAGACGGAAACGGCGGCAAAAGCAACAGCCGATGCTGACGGCAACAACATCGCCACGACATATCTCAAAAAAGGCGATGAAGGTAAAGGTGGATTGAATTTACTCGTCAATCAACTCCGTAAAGCCTATGCTTGGACTTGGTCGCAAACCTCAAGCAGTGGTATGGTTTATGTCATTTACAATAGTAACGGCGATATGCTGGATGGGGTGGCTTGCAGCAGTTACGCATCTTACGGCGGATATGGCGGTTATGTTGGAATTAACGGAAATCTTTATTATTACAATACATATTCTACACCCGTCACCTTAACACAAAAGACATCTGACGGCGGTATTACACAAGTTGGTTATGGTAATGTGATAAAAAACGGGAAACTATACAGCTTTTTCAAAAATGATTATACCGACAATAATACAGGTTGGACTAAGATTAGTGGCTTTTTTGGCTTAAGAAATGGTGCTTTGATGACCTTTACCAACCAATCCACCTTGCTTTGTTCTGTTTTGGATAACGGTGGTGCTTGGACAGATGTTGCAACTGGTTATAATGATGCGGCATATTGCGCAGGCATTCGTGATGGATATCCTTATTATGTCAGCAGAACCGGTGTGAGCGGTGGATTCCAAAAAAATGAGATGATACAATTTGACACGACCAACGGTTATTCAATGGTGTCATCCGCGAGTAGTAATTACTTTTATTTTATTAAAGGCAGCACATATAAATGTTGGAATAGCGCGGTCTACCATAACACCGGAAAAACAGAGCCGTACTACCAAGGTGATGTTGGTGAGCAAATTGTGAAATTGCATGGTGCTTATGCGTTAACATCTGGTGGAAAACTTTACAGCATGAGTTCAAACAAGCCATCGTTAATAGCAGAAGATGTAATAGATACAGGTGTATGGGGTTACCTCAAATCTGACGGATTATACAATTATTCAAAAACAAAAATTGTGAACGGTACATATCAGCGCGCAGAAGGCGTCATGCTTTACGCCGGAGCCGGAACAACACAATATAGAACTGTTTATACCGTGGCAAATCCGGCGGTTAACTATAAATCGTATGAAAGAGTTAATCTTGACATTCCAAGTAATGTAACAGCCGCAAGTTCAACTTCCATAACAACAAATTCAAAAACATACAACAGGGATATTTCAAAAGATAGTGTATTCACGCAAACGCCGGATGACTTAAAGAAGCAAACACCGACTAAATGGGAACTTTTGGATATGATTAGTAATCTTGAATAGGAGATAAAAATGCCGAGATATTATAAATTTATCAATGGTTTTATGCTAAATTTTTATGATTTGGATATAAGCGAAGAAGAAGCGTTGGCACAAGGTTATAAAACCGCCAATGAGCCGCCGCAGGACGGAAAGCAATACTATGCGGAAAAAGTAACTGAAAGCGAGCACAATATTGAAATTGAGTGGGCAGAAATCAAGATACCTGAACCGCAAGAGGCAGAACAATGACCGATGCAACTTTAACTGAAGCATTAAAGGAAGCGTATGCCTCCGCGCCGAGTGATGTGACAATTTTGCATACTTTGGAGCTGAGGCATCCGTCTTTTGTGGACAGTAGTGGCAAAAAGACTGCTATTCGGGTGGTGCGTGATAACGTTAACCATAAATGCAAACTGGAAAGTACCGCGCCGCTTGATGCCAATAAAACGGTGGAATTTGTGGCGATGGCGTTTGATTTACAGCTTCCGCCGGTGGAAACCGTGCCGGTGCCGGAAATTACTCTTTCGCTTGACAATGTTTCAACCGAGCTCATTCAATATTTGGATAACGCTATCGAAACGCAAGATATGATTGAGATGACGTATCGACCGTATTTATCAAGCGATAAAAGCTGTCCGCAGATGAATCCGCCGATAACATTGGTTATTACGGATATTCAAGTTGATGTGCTTAAAATCACGGCAACCGCCAGAATGATGGACATCGGCAACAAGTCGTTTCCGAGCGAAAACTATACCGTCAAAAAATATCCAGGGCTGTCAAGATGAGTCATTTTGCAAATAAATATATCGGCTTGCCGTGGGTGGCAGGCGCACAAGGCCCCAACAGTTTTGACTGTTGGGGTTTTGCTCGTTATGTGCTTAAAGCAGAATATGGACACGATGTGCCGCAAGTGACCACCAATCCGGATAATCTTCGTGATGTTCTGCACGCTTTCAAGCACGACTTGGCGTTTCAGGCATTTTATGAAGTACCGGAGCTGCAAGATGGCGATGTCGTCTTAATGCGGCAAGCAAAAAATCCGGTTCATGCCGGAATTTGGCTTGATGTTGACGGCGGTGGTGTTTTGCATTGCGTGCGTGAAATCGGCGTGGTGTTTCAAGATGTGCCGTCACTTAATTTGTGCGGTTGGTTTTTACATAGTTTTTACCGAGTAAAAGATTTGCCAGACAACGTCTGACGAATTTGATACGCACTGCGTAACAAATTTCCTATACAGTGTGTAGGAAATGTTTCTAATAGGACTTGACAATCTAAAATAATTGTCGTATATTGACAATACATAAAAGTCGTAAATTGACATAATAAAGGATAGAAAATGAAAGCGTTTAGGACACTTTTTGATAAAATTAAAATCAGAGTAAAAAGACGTAAAGATAAAGTCTTTATTTTAGATGATTTTAATGATTTGATAGAGGCATATGATTATGATCAGGTGCTAAGGTCTTTGCGTTCTCTTGTCAAATCCGGACAGCTCGTTCGTATCGGCCGCGGTATTTACGCCAAAACCAAAACCTTTTCTAATGGAAAAATTGGTCTTTGTGCCAGTATTGGCGAATTAGCCCAAGAAGCCCTTAAAAAGTTAGGCATTAAAGCTGATGTATCCGATTACACGAAAATGTATAATGCTGGATTATCAACACAAGTACCGACTGGCAGAGTCATTGCAGTATCTAAACGCGTAAGACGTAAAATCAGCTACAATGGTTATGATGTTGAGTTTCAACCGATGAGAAGCTAATTTGAGAGAGGAATCTAAAATAAAATGACGTTAGATTTTGAAATTTTTGAACAAATTGCAGATGAAAAACAGTGTGATATAGCATTTCCGATTAAAGAACACTTTTTAATTCAAGTCATAAAGCAAATAATTGGACAATTTCATACGGAAGCCGGTAACCTTATTTTCGGTGGAGGAACAAGCTTGGTATGTGCCTATGGCGAATTAACAAAAAGATTCAGCGAAGATGCTGATTTTAGATTTGTTCCTTGTCCTAAATCTACAAAATCAATACGAGCGGAAATAACGGATATAATCAAAAACCTAAATGGGTTCCAGTTAGCAGAAGAACCATTATCAGATAGTCGAAAAATTGAATATCATCTGATTGATACAGATAATGTCATAAAAAAGCATTCGTCACTACGGCCATATATAAAAATTGAGGTGTTTTTTACAGATAATCTATTTTATGATCCAGTCTTGCTACCATTACAGTCGTTCTATGATAAAGAAACAAATAATAAAGATGATATTAAAATATTGTGCGTGGCCTTGGAGGATACGTCAATTGACAAGATCAGTTCTTTTTTATGGCGCATTGTTTCAAGCACAACGGAACATTCGCAATATAATCCGGCGGATATGAGGCATTTAAATGATTTGGTGTATTTGTTGCCTAAATTATCTATTGATGAAAAATTTGCCAAGTCATTATTAAGTGTTTTTAGTGAAGATGTAAAATATCGTCTTAAACAAGACGTTTCTCTTAAGGCTATTGTCAATCAGGTTATGGAATTACTTAAAACTGATAAACGCTTTAAAAGTGATTATGAACAATATGTCGCAAATATCTCTTATGCCAAAACTAATGACAGATACTCTTTTGAACGCGCTTGTGACTTGTTTAATCAATATATGAATAAGATTGTTTCAATTAATTGCGGAGAATAGTTTAATAATCTCCGCATAATTTGCGGAGATTATATTTTGCTATACTTTAACTATTTTACTAACCCTTGTCAGCCGGATAAGGGACGGATAAGCTGTATTTTTGAACAGCCGAAAACCGTTTGGCAAATTATACGCGAGCAAAAAGTTGATATGACAATGCCGATTTTGTGCCTGATTAATGGTGCACCGGTATTGCGTAAAAACTGGGGCGATGTGCTGGATAATAACGAGCTTGTCAGTATTATTGTGCTTCCTCTCGGCGGTGGCGGCGGTAAAAGTTCTAATCCGGTGCAAGTGGTCTTAACGGTGGCGGTGATTGTCGCCTCGGTTTATACCGGCGGTGCGGTTGGTGCGGCTTATGGTACAGCTTGGGGTACGACAGCGGCTGCGGCGGTTTCTATCGGCGGCAGTATCTTGGTTAATACGCTTGTGCCTACACCAAAACCGGCATTGAACGGCATGACTTCATCATCTTACACGCAAAGTCCGACATATTCTCTGCAAGCACAAGGCAATACTGCACGTTTAGGCAATCCGATACCGGTTATTTACGGCAAACACCTTATTTATCCGGATTTTGCCGCTCAGCCGTATTATCGCTACCAAAACAACGAGCAATACGTTTATCAGCTCCATTGCATCGGACAAGGCAATTACTCGGTCGGGCAAATCCGCATTGAAGACACACCGATCAGCTCGTTTAAGGAAATAACCTACAAAGTTATCAATCCAGGAGAGAAAAACACGCTGTTTGATGAAGATGTTGTCACATCTCCGGAAGTCGCCGGTCAGGAATTGCTCAAAGGCGAGATTTGCGGAGGCTTTGTGCTTAACCCGACAGAAAGTAAGATCAACAAAATCGAAATTGATGTGGCGTTTCAGCGTGGGCTTTACTATGCCAATGACAACGGCAATCTTAATTCAAAAACAATACAATGGCGGGTGGATGCACGGCTGATTGATGATGAGGACAAGGCTCTCGGCAGTTGGTTTACTCTCGGAACGGAAACTGTAACCGATGCAACTGTCAACGGAATTTATAAAACCTATACATATTCGGTGGCGCAAGGCAGATATGAAGTTCGGGCGACACGACTTGATGATAAGGACAATTCTTCACGAGCCGGACACGAAATCCGTTGGGTTTCCGCCAAAGGTTATGTGGTTTCAGATAAAAGTTACGGCAATGTCACTTTGTTGGCCGTGATTATGAAAGCCACCGACAACCTTTCGCAACGTTCATCTCGTTTGATTAACTGCGTTGTTACACGCAAACTCAAAACGTGGACACCGAGCGGTGGCTGGAGTGGATTAACGGGGACACGCTCTATTGCTTGGGCGTTGGCGGATATTTTGAAAGCCAATTACGGTGCAAAATTGACCGATAAATCTATCGATCTGAATGCGCTTTATCAGCTCGACCAAAAATGGAATAGCCGCGGCGATACGTTTAACGCCGTGTTTGACAGTAAATTGACGGTTTATGAGGCTTTATCCCGTGTGGCAAAAGTCGGGCGAGCGGTAGCGTTTATTCAGGGCGGCATTGTGCGGTTTGTGCGTGATGAACCGAAAACAATTCCGGTGGCACTTTTCGGGCCGAGAAATATCGTCAAAAACACGCTTTCAATCCAATACATCATGCCGTCTGAAGACACGGCAGACAGCGTGTGCGTGGAATATTTCTCGGAAAACACTTGGAAAACAAGCGAAGTAACCGGAACGTTCAGCGGTTCAACCTCGGATAAAACCGCCACGGTGGAACTGTTCGGATGCACGAATAAAGCGCAAGCCTTGCGTGAA
>JAFUSH010000032.1 GCA_017471705.1 Alphaproteobacteria bacterium
AACAGTATTTGAAATAAAGGAGTTATTATTAGATGAATAATTTCCTTTGTTATAAACAGCACCTCCTTCTTCCGCCGAGTTACCGCTGAAAGTCAGAGTGTTACCGCCGGCAACGGTTCCGCTGATGGTTCCTTCATTATAAATAGCACCGCCTCGAGAATATCCGTTGGATGAAGATGTACGGTTGTTTATAAAAGTCCCGCCGTTCATAGTGATTTGACCGAGGTTAGCAATAGCACCGCCGATAGCATTACCGGAGCCTATGCCCTGTGCATAGTTTGCACTAAAGGCCGAATTATTGCCGATAGCACTGATAACACCATCGGTATCATTATAAATGGCGCCGCCGGCGGCAAGCGATGTAGCGGTAACGTGGTTACCTAATCCACCGGGAACGGTTGGGTCATTACCGAAATAAACGGTATTTTCATTCGAGGAGTTAATATTGAATGTACTGTCATTATAAAGAGCGCCGCCTTGCGCCGTAGAACTGAATGAAGTACCGCTTTCTCCTTCACCTGCAGAGTTGGCGGTAAAAATGACATCGCCGTTTAGGTACGTTTGTGCATCTTGAGCATTGTAAAACGCTCCGCCCCGAGAAATGGCACTATCAAAAACGGTATTAGAAGCAAAAAAGTTATTGTTGGAGGAATAACTGCCTTCGTTATATACGGCACCGCCATCTTCTGCAGTGTTGCCATTGAAGAGTATGGAATCACCATCGGCAACGGTTCCGCTGATGGTTCCTTCATTATAAATAGCACCGCCCCGAGCATATCCGTTAGCGGAATATGAGTGGTTATTGGTAAATGTGCCGCCTTCCATTGTAATTCGTCCGAGGTTAGCAATGGCACCGCCGATTGCATTGCCGTTTTCTAATCCTTGAGAATAGTTTTCTTTGAAAACAGAATTATCTCTGATAGCGTTAATAACACCGTCGGTATCATTATAAATGGCACCTCCGCCGGCAATCACGGTTGCAATTGCATAATTTCCCTTGCTTCCCGAAGTACCTTCATCATTACCGAAGTAAACCATATTATAATCGTCACCGACAGCGATATTAAGATTACCGTCATTATAAACGGCGCCTCCGTATGATGATGAGCCGTAAACGGTTGCACCGGTAGCAGTTTTTCCTTGTCCGACATAGTTGCTGACAAAAGTTACAATTCCGTTTAAATAAGTTTCGCCGCCAAAGTCTCCGATAGACGGATATTGACTGTTTTTATCATTGTATAAAGCTCCGCCTTTAGAAGTTTCGCCGATAGCGTGGTTATATTCGAAACGATCATTGTTTGAAACATAAGAACCTTCATTATGAATGGCACCGCCGGTAGCTAAAATACTTAAGTCACCGTTAGCTGTATCTGCGGAATTATTTTTCCAAACATCAAGTATTTTGCTTTCTACTTGAGAAGAATCACCTTCCACATAGGAAGAATATTCCATAAGTTCATTACCGGCGTGATTGTTTACGTAGGTGGAACCGCCGCCGGATTCGATACTTCCCAAAACCACAATTGTTCCGAACAGTGCGTTTGAACCGTTATATATAGCACCGCCGGCAGCGTGATTGAAATGCATTACATAGTTCTCATTAAAGGAGGATCTTGCTATATCAGCTTGGTTGGCGCTATAATTTGATAACGCACCGCCGGCAGCAATACCGGTGGTATCTTTGGCGCTGAATTCATTGAGAAAACGGGTTGCGCTGTTATCATTGAACTCGGAGCGGTAGATACTTAACACGGTACTGCCGGAATCGTTATTCATATTAGCGATGGCACCGCCCCCGTTAATTGCCAATCCGTTTAAAATGGTAATATTATGCTTATGAGAAACAACCGTGGAATCGACTTGAGTGCCGGAGGTGTTATAACCAAAATAGGTATTTCCTTTATTGCGAATCCACGCATCGTTATGGGTATCGCTGCCGCTGCCGCCGCCATCGTTTATAACTTCTTTAAGGTTATATCCGGCATTACCGTATACATATGCGGTATCACCTTCATATACCGACATTCCCATATATTGGAAGCGCGGTGTTGCTGCAGAATCATAAACGGTTGCGTTTGCAATCGGTGATAATAAAAGCATACCGCCCGCACACATATTGAGTAATAAACATTTACGCAATACGCTTCTGTATTGTGCGGTTAACAGACCAATACCGTTACGGCTTAATTTGAGCATAATATTCCTCCATTATATACTGCTAACATAAGAGCAAATCATTAATATTTTCATAATAAAGGAGAGTTTATTTCAGATTTATCGGGATTACTCGTTTATGTAAACGGTTAAATTAAATACGTTTGCCAAGAAAAACAAACAAATAAAGCAAATAATCATCGCTATAAGCGGAGCGGAAACCCAACCAACGACGATTTTGCGGACTATAAGCCAGTTAATTCCGCGTCCGCCTTTGATTAATCCTATTCCCAATATTGCACCGATAACTGCCTGTGAGCTGGAAACCGGTACCAAAGGAATGGTAGGAAGCGAAGAATTTTCTAACCACGCGTGCAGTGAAGTTGAAGAAAACAGCAAAAGAACCGCCGATTGAGCCAAAACGACGATTAATGCAACCATAGGAGACATTTTCATCAGGTTATTTCCAACCGTCATAATTGCTTTTTTAGAATAAGTCATAATTCCGACGCTGACGGCGAGTGCGCCCAGCAAAAACAATACCTGTTCCGGATTCAAAAGAGCAAAATTACCGATATTCAGCGGTTTGAAAGGGCAGGATTTTACAAATACTCCCACGGCATTGGCAATATTGTTCGCCCCTAAAGCATAGGCGCCGATGGCTGCGGTCACAAACATTGCAATACGGGTAAGTTGGTCTTGCATTAACAGATGTATGCTTGAACATTTGATTAATTTTTTCAGCAATAAATATAAAAAGACGGCAATTACTCCTGAAATTAATGGACATAGAACCCAAGTCGATACTACTTTGGCGAGGGTTTCATAATCTGTCGGTTTGCCGGCATATAAGTTCCATCCGATAATTGCGCCGACGATGGCTTGGGAAGTGGAAACGGTAATGCCTACCCTAATCATTAAGTATACTGCCAATGCTGCCGATAAGGCGACCATAAATGAACCTGCTAAAGCGTTAACAGCACCCAATTCTCCTAAAGTTTCGCTGGTTCCGGCACCACCATATACAGCTCCCAAAATCACAAATACGGAAGCAAGCAGGGCAATAGAGGTAAAACGTACCATTTTTGAGCCGACGGCAGTACCGAAAATATTGGCGGCATCATTCGCCCCCAATGACCAGCCCAAAAATAAACCGCTGCTTAAAAAGAAAAAATAACTGAGTTCCATTAAATATCCCTTTTAATCGTGAATATCAACACGGCATCTATGCAATCCTCGGCACGATCTGCAACATCAGCCACTTCGCCTATAAGTGAGCTTAACTGAATTTTATGTGCCAATTCCATATCGGAATCAAAAACATCTTGTTTCAGAGCTGCCCACGTTTTGTCACTTTCGTGTTCCAAAAAATAAACTTTGCGCGAATAATCACGTACGGTTGTGAAATCACGGAAAAACGCTCGTGAAGCTATTGCCATATTTTCGGCGCATTCGGATACTTGTTTGACTAATAAACGGAATTTATCCTGAAATTTATCGGGTATTTCAGGTTGTTCAATGTAGAATTTATGAGCAACTTCATCAAATTCATTGATTACTTTATCAATATTTTCCACCATTTGCAGAACATCTGCCCGTAAATCGGGAATTAAATTTTGAAGATATAATCTGCTTTCTATATCGCGCCGCAAATCATCGGCTTTAGCCTCGATAATTTTTATTTTTTTACTGGCGCGACGATAATTTTCGCTGCGCTTTTCTTTGAGATAAATATCGAATGCTTCGCTGAAATAAAGCGAACTTTCGATGATTTTATCGTGCATTTCATCAATTTTTTGTTCTAACTCGCGGGTTGCCGAAAATATAGAAAGTTTCATATTAAACATTTTAATCTCCATCTGTATGCTTGCTATATATAAAGAATAAGAAATAAAAATCTGTTAAAATTTAGGGCGTTTTGTTAAAAAAATGTTTTTATACTTGCGGAAATAAAAAAAAAAGATTATGTTAACCGTGTTTGAACATTAATTATTTGAGGAAATAAAATATGAAAAATTTTTCAATCATTCTTTCAACGGTTGCTATTATTTTAGCTACTGTTGCTATTGTTTCAGTTTTTAAAATCAAATCTCCGGTTGTGACAGCAGCTCCGATGGCTACTGCAAGCGGTGCCGTAACACAAGCTGATTTAGCCAGTGTTTTGAGCCAAAATCCGAAGATTGTTGCCGATGCTTTGCAAGCCTTTGAACAACAACAACGTGAAGAACAGGAAAGAGCTGCAGCTGAATTGCTCGCTAAATATGCAGGCGAAATCAGCAGTGAAGCAAATGTTCCGTTTATCGGTCCGAAAGATGCTAAAGTTACGGTTACCGAATTCTTTGATTTTTCTTGCGGTTACTGCAAGAGATTAGCTCCTGAACTTGAAAAGGTTATTGCTGACAATGCTGACGTTAAATTCGTATTCAAACCGTTGACATTCGTTTCTCCGGTTTCGGTATATCAGGCTAAAGCCGGATTTGCTGCTTTCAATCAGGATAAATTCTTAGACTTCTACAAGGGAGTTATGAACGGTGATGCCGGCAGTGAAGAAGCTGTTGATGAAGTTGCAAGAAATGCCGGTCTTGATATGGATAAGTTCAAGGCAGATATCGCTTCTGAAGAAGTTGCCAAACATATAAGCGATGTTGCCGCTTTTGCTTCTAAAATTCAGGTTAACGGAGTTCCTGCTGTGTTTATTAACGGTAAACAAGCTCAGGGAAGAACTTCTGCCGAATTACAAGCAGATATCAATGCAGCTAAATAATTCAATATGAAATTGATATAAAAAACAGCCCGTTTGCGGGCTGTTTTTTTGTGCGTTAAAATATATGTTTATTTACCGTTTAAAATGGCATTGAACAATTCGTGTATGCTCGGAATATGATTATTGGCATACAGAGGGTCTGTCGCAAAACGATACACATTGTGTCCGGCAAATGCCAGATTGTTTTGGATATCTCCGCCGTGTCCTATATCCATCAAAGTATGGTGGATGCAATATGTACGCGGATCAGGCAGCTTGCCGGTGGTACCGTTGGCACGTGACCATCCTGAAAATTGACACTGTGACAAACAGCCGACACATTCTGCGCGTTGTATTTGAATGTTGGTCCATTCGTCAGGGGTTAAGAACACTAAAGTTTCATCAGGAGTTTCTTTTATCATAGAATATCCTAAATGACGTTGCTGCTCAACGTGTTGTTTATCTTCCGATCGAATATATACCGCTTTAATCGGAGAAACAGGTAATAAAAACGTCATTTCTTCGGTAGCGGTTTCGCTATACGGAATTTCAGCCTTTTTACGGCGAATCAAATTGCTTAAAAAGTTATTTTTAATAGCCGAAGAGAAAAATCCGGTAGGACTGAATTTTTGCAAAATAACGTCGCCTTTTTGGGCGTGCATCATCAGCATTTTCCAAGCATCGCTTATAGGACTTTCTTTGGTAATCATCGGACGTGTACCGAATTGGAATGCCACCTGTCCGAGTTCCGGATTATCTATATAATCCTGCCAGTCGCTTAAGCTCCACACGCCGCCGGCAATAATAATCGGTAAGTTCGGCAATCCGAGTTCAGTCAGAACTTTACGCAGCTCAATCAAACGTTCATAAGGTCTTTCCGGTTGTAACGGATTTTCGGCATTTGATAATCCGTTATGTCCGCCTGCCAGCCAAGGGTCCTCATAAACTACACCGCCCAAGTATTGTGCATAATTGCGAAAAGAGCGTTTCCATAAAATTTTCATAGCTCTGGCCGAAGATATAATCGGATAATAATATACATTGTGTTCTGCCGCTATGGCTCCCAAATTATAAGGTAAACCGGCTCCGCAGGTTACGCCGTGAATGAGTCCTTTGGCCCCTTCCAATACTCTGATGATTACTTCTTCCGAATCGGCCATTTCCCACAACATATTAATGTGTATACGTCCGTTGTTTCCTGCAATATCGTGAGCAATTTGAGCTTGCGATATACCTCCTCTGATAGCATATTCAACCATTTCGCGATGTCTTTTGGCGCGAATTTTTTCGTGGAATATTTCAGGTATGATTGTTCCGGAAAGAGAAATTTCGGTCGGACTTACCATAGAAATTGTTCCGACCCCGCCTTCTTTAGCCCAGTACCCCGAACTTTTTCCGTCGGTTCCGTTAATTCCTTTACCGCCTTCTATTAAAGGATATACCTCTGCTCCGGATATGTTTATTTTGTTAATTGTTTTCATTTTTTACGCCTCATTTTTCCTTTCGGAATAATATATAAGCATATTTGGAGAAAAATAAAAGTAGGCACTTTTCAATGCCATAGTTACCCGAAGGATACTGAAAAGACAGTTTAATCAGCTAAATCGAACCATTCAAAGGGTATGCCGTTAAGCCTTAGAAAAGCTATAAACAGGCAGATGTAGGCAAAAATCCTGAGCATACTCATTATATTTTGCTGTTTTTCAATGCTGACGACAGATAAAATGATTTTGAGCAATTTGTTGATACCAGCTATGCCGGCGGCAATGAGAAAAAATTGTGCGAAAATACCAGCATTGAGAATTTCGTTTTTGAAGATTCCGGCTAATTTATATAAAAAGGTGAAAAACACCAAGTATGATGCAAGTATGACATAAGAAAGATAATTTTTCAGATGATTGCGTTGTTCTTTTTTTTGCTGTTTTTTGCTCAAATCTTCATTTTGCAGTTTTTCGATATTTACACCGCGTACGGTTTGCGGTTTTTCCTGTTGTTTTTTATAGCTGTCAAGCTGAAGTTTAAGTTTTTCTTCAATCATACATAAACCGCAACCTTTGGGGGTAAAATATATATGATTGCGATTTTTTTTGCATTGTTTGCCGTGTCCAATCAGATAATCCAGATGTTGCTGCCATTCCAGAGCGCTCGGACGTTCACTGCCTTTATTGAATGCCCGTTCAAATAAATTCATAGTGGATTTGTCAAAATAATCGTGAATGCTGTAAGGATGCGGAGCCTGATAGCTGTCAGGCCAAATACCGTAGGCATAATGATATTCCGAAATACGTTCTTGAATAGAGAGCATATTATCGTTTTTACGCGGGCTTCCCGAAAACGGATGGATACCTTCATTTAATAATTTGAAAATGATGACAGCCAAAGCAAATTTATCTTGTTCTTCTCCCATTTCCTGACAAGTTTGTTTCATACCTTCAGGATAAATATATTCTTCGCTGACAAATTCGGCGGGATAACGCGCATCATTATCTCCTTTAATGGAAAATCCGTCACAATCAAACATAGCTACCAACATAGTTTTTTTGTAAATGGAAACATTGGAAGGTTTTAAATCAACAATGTAGTGTCCGCAAGCGTGCAAAGCCGCTACAACCGAGGTAAGATTGAATGCGGCGTATAATCTGTTTTTATAACTGTCGGAAATTCCCAGTTTCTGCCGCACCGCTTTTTGAATTAAATGGTCCAAAGATATCGCCCGAGATGTATCTATAAGCGGCATTAAATAACCGACGCAGAATCCCTGTTCATCTTCAAGCAGGGCTGTCGGCCAAGCTATTTGAATATATTCAATATTATTATGAATGCGTGACGGAATATCCGGACGGTTATGAAGCATCGCCTGAAGTTTTTTACGATTGGTGTCGCTGTGTTCTTTTTGGTGAAAAATCTTTGCGACACTGTCCGGATGGGTAATATCTTCATAAATACTTCCGGCGGCGCCCCCTTTGTTAATCAGTTTTCCCAAAGTGACTTTTTCATTATGACCGTCGGCGTATAAAGCCAAATAAGTTTTGTTTTCTCCACTCATTGCAGTTTTATCCATAATATTGTTTTATCATCGGGATTAATGCGTTGCGCTTTATTGTCATCTAAAGTATTATGCAAAGCGGTAATGGCTTTTTTCTTATTTTTTTCGTTATCAAGATATTCGGCTATCGGAATTAAAAAATTTTGGCGTATCTTGGAATAGTCTTCGGCAAAAACAAAGCCTGTAACGCCGTCGGTCATCAAAACGATTCTGTTTGCGTTGTTATAAGAAGTAAAACGCAAAGATGATTTCCAATCAGACATAGTATAAAAGTAAGTTTCGCAAGCATAAGCACCGTTTTCAGGTTCCGAAATTATGAAATTCTCATAATTATTTTGTGAAAAGGCAATACCTGCACCGTCTCCGATATGAAAAAAAATACCTTGCCCTTTACAATAAAAAGTTCCGATAACGGTAGCCGAAAAATTAATAAGTTCACTCTCTGATTTACTGCGATTGAAACGATGAAAAATCAGTTTTTGACGAGCAGTATCAACGGCTCGTATAATATCTTTTTTTATATTTTTAATATTTGAGTTAATCAAAATGTCACACAATGTCTCACAAATTATTTTTGCTCCGATTTTACCGTATTTCGCCGAACCGGCTCCGTCTGAAACGGTTGCTACTATTTTGTTGTCCGAACATTTGGTGCAATAATAATCCTGACAAGGTATATTTTTTGCTCTATGCAAAGCGCCGCGTACGGAAGTTGCTATGATATGGTGGCATTTTTGTGTCATTGACTATTTCTCATTCCAATCGGTTATATCATCCATATAGTTATCTGCGTTTGGCGCGGCTTTAGATATGCAAGAAACACTGCGGCTGAGCCAGAGGAAAAATTCCGTAAATTTCAGACCTGTTAATCTTTTGGGCGGAAGCATAGAAAACTTTGCCAATTTATCCAAATTAGCTTCCTGAGTTCCGATGGCGTGAATAACAGCTTTTTTGTTCTTTTGAGCATAGCGACAAATTTCGGCGGCTTCTTCCCAACCGTAGTCGGTAGGCTCTCCGTCACTGATTAAAAATATCCACGGTCTTTTGGATGTAATACCGCAACTGTCATATAAACATTTTTGTTCCTCTATTTTTTTTAACGCTGTTTCCATTGCCTTGCCGAGAGGTGTTAAACCGCCGGCTTCCATCACCGGAGCCGTAAAATTCATAGCATCTGTCCAATCGGATTCTATTTTTACTTCATCTTTGCCGAAAGCCTTAATAATAAGCAATTGCACGCGTGAACTGGCATCAATATCGTCTTTTAATTCTTTTTCCAAAGAAACCAAACCTGCGTTTAATTGCTTAATCGGTTCGCCGCGCATCGAACCCGAACAATCCAATACCAAAACACAAGGAGTACGCTCGTTGGCATTATCGGCAAATTCTACATATGGTATGCGCTCGGAAGTATTTTTATTGCTGTCCATAATCTTTCCCCCTTATTGATGTTGAGGATAAGTATGAGGAAAACCGCTGTCTTCAACCGGATACGGAGCAGAGTATCTTCCGCAGGCGGCAGTTGATAATGAAAGAACACCGATAACGGCAAACAGTAGAATTATTTTGCAAATATTTGTCATTTGTTAACCTTTTTTTGAAGCTTGATGTTATATCTATCACTATAAAGTGAAAAAAGTTAAAGATAATTTATTTTTAGCAGAAAGTTGTTAAAGAATGAATAAGATTTTAAGCACGATTTTATTTTTTGCGTTTTTTGTTTTATCGGCGAGCGTGGCTGAAGCGAAAATTAATATTTTTCCCAAACCGCGCTATATACCGGCATTAAGTTTTTACGGCGAAAGCGGAAAAGCCTATCGTTTGACCGATTTTAAAGAAGATATGCTGATGGCGGTTGTTTGGTCAAGACGCTGCGGTCCTTGTGTAGCAGATTTAAAACATCTGAAAAAATTTGCTAAAAAGGTGGAAAAACAGGGAATTAAGGTGATTTTGATTTCACCTGAAAGCGAATGGAAAACCACCGATGAGCGCAGAATGTTTATGCAACGCGTAGGCGGTTTGGGGTTGGTCAACTATTTGGACCGCAAAGCTAATTTTCGCGACGGTATGGGATTAAGGGTCACTCCGACTGTTATTTTGGTAAATCGTAACGGCGAAGAAGTAGGGCAAATAACAGGCTCAGTTGATTGGGATGATGAAGATGTTATCGAATATATGATTAATCTCAAAAATGAGTCGTTAAAAAAGCTTGATGAGCAAGAATCCGCCGATGAGCAAGAGCAAAAATAATATAGACAGCCATCCCAGATTTTTTTCGATAAATAATCGCATTTTTTCGCCGTAAACTTTGAGTAGCCAAGCTATGAAAAAGAAACGCAAACCTCTGGCAATTACCGAAGCAATCGTGAATACAACCAAATTAAGATGAACCACGCCGCTGGCGATGGTGATTATTTTATAAGGGAACGGAGTTATGCCGGCACCGAAAACTATCCACGCTCCGTATTCGGAATAAAGGTTCTTAAATTCGTTGAACTTTTCCAAGTAACCGTAAAACTGGAGCAACGGTTCGGCGATGAGTGCAAAGAAAAAAAATCCGATGACATATCCAAGATATGCTCCGATTACGCTTGCAATTGTGCAAACTCCGGCAATTTTCCACGCTCGTTCAGGTGCCGCCAGAATCATTGGAATTAACATAATATCAGGAGGTATCGGAAAAAATGAGCTTTCAACGAAAGATATTACAAACAGCCACACTAAAGCGTGTTTGTTTGCCGATAAATTAATAACGTAATCATAAATCTTACGTATAAACCCGTTGAAAGACATAGTATTCCCTTCCTCTTTTTAAGGAATACTAATTTAAAAATTTTTCGATTTCAGTAATATCTTGCTGCCTATCCACATAAAAAATTCTGTTGTGTTGCAAATGATGACGGGCTGTCAGTAATTTGGGATTATATTCCACAAAAACCGTCTGAGGATTGTTTTTACTCAGGTAAATTTCCGCCGCTTCCAAATTATGAACTTCAAAATAGGTATATCCGCCGATATCAAGCGAGCGGTGTAACCTGTCATATTGTGGGCGGTATTCGCTTAAAAATAGAATTTGGTGATTTTTGTGTCCAAGACAATAGCTTTCCATAATATCTTGCAATTTAGCAATTTCCAGAGGCAGGTGTATGTAGTGCGCCACTCTTGAATGAACCGAAAATTTTTGATTATGCGGTTTGGTTAAAACAATCGGAAAATTTGTGAGCCGTATTTGCTGATTAAAACTTGCTCCGGTTTCTTCGGAATATTTTTTCTCATCATCCAAGTTAAATATCATCAGATCCGGCGACAGTTCTTTTGCATATTGCAGAAATTGGTAAATATTACCGGTGGTGAATGTTTGGTATATACCTGAAGATAAAACATTTTGCAATACAGCAAGGTTTTGTTCAGTGTTATTATAAACAAATATGTGTCCGAAATCAGAAAACTGCATTATATCTCCTTTCTTTTGAAAGAAAATATAATTATTGATTCTTAAAATTAAAGCTTTCCGTGTTGTAATAAGTATGCTCGGTATGTGTTTTGCAGCAGCATTGCTACCGTCATCGGTCCAACTCCGCCCGGTACAGGTGTTATAGCCGCGGCTTTGTCTTTCACATCATCAAAATCAATATCACCGCACAATTTGCCGTTTTCCCGATTAATCCCCACATCAATCAAAACGGCACCGTTTTTTATCCAATCTTTTTTTACCATATTGGCAACTCCGCAAGCGGCAACCAAAATATCTGCCTTAGAAGTCAATTCTTTTATGTTTTGGGTATGAATGTGGGTAATCGTAACGGTGCATTCCTGATTTAAAAGCAGGGTAGCAAGAGGTCGGCCGACAATCAGCGAAGCACCGATTAATACAACATTCTTACCGCTTAAGTCAGAGCAGATGGTTTTAATCATTGTCATGATGCCAAGCGGAGTGGCGGCAACAAAAAACGGTTCTTCGTTATTTTGCAGCAAACCGGTATTATACGGGTGGAAACCGTCGACGTCTTTTTGCGGAGATATGCGATTTATTATTTTGTTACTGTTCAGGTGCGCCGGCAGAGGAAGTTGCACAATTATGCCGTTGATAGTATCGTCGCTATTGCAGTTATCAATAATTTCAAGAAGTTTGTTTTCGTTTGTATCTTCTTTTAAATGAAACAATACGGTCTGTATACCGACTCTTTCGGCGGCTTTTTGCTTGTTGCGGACGTATATGAGGCTGGCATCATCATTACCAACCAGTACTATTGCCAATTTGGGAGCATATCCGAAGTCAGCCGTTTTATATTTTATGTCAGCTAAAATTTCTTGTGCTATTTTTTTTCCGTCAATGATTTCTGCCGTCATTATTAATCGGTCTCCGCTAATTTATCTATTATTGTGCATAAGCTCGGAATGGGTGATTCTATATAAATCTTTTTGTAATGTTCAGTTTGTCCGCTGATAACGCTTATATTGCTTTTTGCTATTTTTAATTTCTTTGAAAGCATTTTAATCAAGTCATCATTTGCGCGTCCCTTTTCGGGAGCCGTTTGCACATAAGCTTTCAAGTATATAACCCCATCCGCATCGCAAACCGTACCTTTAAACCCGCAAAACGAAGCGTTAGGCGTCAATTTTATACGCAGCAAGTAACCTGATTTATACTCTTCGCAAAAACTCATACTACATATATTGTTCAATCCAACGGCTTAAATGCGTTACGAATGAGCTTATAAAGATTATTACCACCAATAAAACATAAGGTGCCACATCATAACCGGAAACCGGCGGAACTTTCTTTCTGATTTTTGCATATACCGGTTCGGTGACTGCTTTAAGTATTTCCATAAATTTTTCGGCATACTTGTTATGGACCGTCATTATTTTATAATGAAGCATCCAATACAAAATAATGTCTATAGCAACTACCTTGAAATATATATCAATGATTACTCCCAGAATGTCCAAAAACGGCATTAAAATTAAACCGATAATTCCCATATTTTTTTATCTCCTTACTGATTATCACCGTCCATCGGCGACTGTTCTTTAGATTGTTCTAGCATAATAAAACGCTTACTGTCAAATCTTCTTTTATCATAAGTCCCACGTAATTGCGCGATTTTTGCTTCCAAATCGTTATTTTTAGAAGGTAACACCGCATTTGAAGAAGGAATATTAATGAAGTCCGAAGTAGTTATTTGGGTAGCGGAAATTTCTTTACGCAGCTGTAATAACATCAATCTCTTCAGCCAGTTAGCGTAATTAAAATCATCACCTAAATCTTCATCGTCTTCGTGGTCAATATCTAAGCTTTCTCGCTCACGCGGGCTGAAATTATAGTCATATCCCAGATTTTGCAGAGATTTCAACATTTTATAAATCGGACGCGCCTGTTCAAATTCTTCTCGGCTGACTTCCACTTCGATTTCATTGCGAGTATAGTTTTCAACCAAATCTTGAAATTCTCTGAGACGAATAATATTAAGCTTTAATTCGTGAAGAGTTTCCGAATTAAATTCTCCGCAGGCTTGTCTAAGCGCATAAGCCGTGAACAAATCAAATTCGTTGCGGGCGGCATCTTCAAGAAAAGTTCGGCGCTCTGCAGCATCTTCCGTAGTTATGTAACCGTCATTCATATGCTTAATGATATCGGCGACTTTTTCAATCGTACGCTCAAAAGTTTCTTGCGGAGAGCCTGATATACAAAGACCTATAAGCGCGCGGGCAATTAAATCCATCATTTGCTTTTTGTTGTAAGAGGTATCCTCAAATTCAACGGTATAATCGTCGGGAGCTAAAATAACTTCGCGTAAAATGGTGCGTGCGTTCTCTCGGTCAACCTGCGGAAAACTGTTACCCACGGCATCGTACAGAGTGCTGAAATATGTGCAGTTTTCGTAACGCCCCATTATTTTTCCTCAAAAATATATTTAGCCTGTTCAAGCCATATAATACGGTCTATAATCCAATTGCTGATTTGCTCTATTTTCTCCATTTCAATCCCGAGAGCAATTCCCACTTTTCCGATAAACAGAGTTTCTTCGTCCGAAAGCAAATTGTCGACGTGTGACAACATACACATTTCTTTAATAAGTTCCAGTGCCAAGTGACGATTTTTTATGATTTTTACTTCTTGCAACAGCTCATCTTCATTGTTCTCAATAAACAAATCATCTATATTTTTAACACCGTGAATTTCGGCAGCTTCTTTTATGAATTTCACTTCCGCTTCATCGGTATGACCGTCAGAAGCGGAGAGGTGAACCAGAATTTTAAAGAAAATGTTTTTTTCTTCTGAAGTTGCCTTGCCCAAATATGACGGCACTATATTGTTTATATCGGACATAATGTTTCTCCTTGTTAAAACTTAAGGTTCATACTATATAATATCTATCTATTTTGCAATACAAAAAAAATAAGATTAAATATGAAATATTTATTTTTTATCTTTGCTGTTGCAATAGTCATAAATAGGGCATTTATCACATAACGGACGTTGAGCTTTGCAAATATAGCGTCCGAACAATACCAGCCAGTGATTAGTGTTGACAATCATATTATCGGGGAGAACTTTTACCAAATCTTGTTCAATTTCCAAAGGCGTTTTTCCGCGGCTGAAATCCAAGCGGCGGGCAATTCTCATAACGTGCGTATCAACGGCTAAAGTCGGTTGATGACACCATACGTTCATAACCACATTTGCGGTTTTGTGTCCCACCCCCGGTAAGGTAGTTAAAATATCGCGGTCAATCGGAACTTCGCCGCCAAAATTTTCAACCAATTGCCGGCTTAAGGCAATAATGTTTTTGGCTTTGGTATTGAAAAGCCCGATGGTCTTTATATATTTTTTTAAGTTTTCCTCACCTAAATCCAGCATTTTTTGCGCATTGTCGGCAATTTTGAAGAGTTCGGAAGTAGCTTTATTAACCCCTTTATCGGTGCTTTGCGCGGAAAGAACCACTGCAACCAACAATGTGTACGGATTATGAAAATTAAGCTCGCTTTGCGGATGCGGATTTTGCCGAGCGAAAATATTCATAATTTCCAAAATTTCTGATTTTTTACGCATCAGGCTTTAACTCCTCCGGCTCCCGGAGCTTTAGGCGCGTCTTCATCAAGCGGCCAACGAGGTCTCGGTTTGAAATCAAGCGGACTTGTGTATCCCAATCTGAAACGTTCCAATCCTGCCCAAGCCACCATAACGCCGTTGTCGGTGCAAAAACGAATCGGCGGAGCGGCAAATTCCAAATCATTATCATCAGCTAAATTTTTCAGGGCACTTCTTAAATAAGTATTTGAGGCAACGCCGCCGGAAACAACCAAATGCTGACCGTCAGGATATTTTTGCTTAAAATATTTAATGGCTTTTTCCAGCTTGCGAAGCAAACAATCGGTAGCTGTCATCTGAAAACAGGCACAAATATCGGCAACATCTTGTTTAGGTAAAATGGCGTGCTCGACGATGCCGTCGGGAGAATAAGATTCTATAATTTTACGCACGGCGGTTTTCAAGCCGGAGAAAGAAAGATTACAGTCCCCCGAACCGATTAACGGCCGCGGTAAAGAAAAGCGAGCATCATCTCCGACGGCGGCTAATTTTTCTATCATCGGTCCGCCCGGATAGCCTAATCCGAGCATTTTTGCCACTTTATCAAATGCTTCGCCGGCAGCATCATCAATGGTAGTTCCCAAGCGTTCATAGTCTCCTACATTTCTGACTACTAAAATTTGGCAATGCCCGCCGGAAACCAGCAAAAGCAGATAAGGAAACTCAATATCGTGAGCAATACGGGCGCAAAGAGCGTGACCTTCCAGATGATTTACGGCAATAAAAGGTTTGTTCTGCGCCAAAGCTAATGCCTTGGCGGTCATAACCCCGACTACAACTCCGCCGATTAATCCCGGACCGGCGGAAGCGGCAATGGCATCGACATCTTTAAGCTCAATATGAGCGCGTTGCAGACAGGCGGAAACAATTTCATCAACGTGTTCCAAGTGTGCTCTTGCCGCAATTTCCGGCACAACTCCGCCGTATTGTTTATGCTCTTCCTGTGATTGCAGAGCTTCGCCCATAATTTCTTTCATATCGGTAACGACTGCGGCTCCGGTATCATCACAACTGCTCTCTATTCCCAAAACAATCATCAATTTTCCCGAAATATTTTTTATTCGTTGTTTTTAATCATTTTTTGATATAAATATATGAATTATGTTAGCGTCAATTGTCAAGAAAAAGGATAAAAAAATGGCTAAAAAAGATAAATCAAATGAAGTTAATGAACTTGTTGAAACGGAATCTTCCGAAAAAACAGGAGAAAAAGAGCAGATTAAAGCTAAGAAAAAAAATCATTTCGGACGTAATTTTGCAGTATTTATTTTTCTGGTGTTAGCCGGAATAGCCGCTTTTTTGGCGATTCAATTGAAACAAACAGAAGCAAGTAATCAACGCGCATTGCAGGATCTGCAAAAAGCATATGAACATAAGTTGAGCGTGATATCTTCCAGATTAAATGATTTGCAAAATGAAGTAGAGCAAATAAAAAATAAACCTTCGGCTGTTGCCGTCGAAGGGGTAAGCGAAGCGTTTGTAGAACAGAAATTGGCGCAATTAAAGCAGGAAATTGTACAATATATTCCGCACGAAAATTCCGAAGTTATACAAGCAAATCCGATTGTTGCCGAAAACACTCCGGCGAAGCAAACGCAAGAAGTTTTGCTTGCCAGCGGTGCATTGATTGTACGTGATTTGGCAGAGCAGGGAAATAAATTTGAATATGAGGCGGAAGTTTTACAAATTTTGGCTCAGGGAAATCCGCAGGCAATGAAATACGTTGAAGTTATGCAAAAGTATGCGGTTTCCGGCATAACGGGAAAAAGCAGACTGATTAAATCTTTCGATAAAATATTTGCCGATTTGAATACGGCAAAAGTTAAGGAAGAACAAAAAACGGTTGCCGAAAGCCCGCAGAATTGGCAAGATAAAATTTTAGTATGGGCTAAAAAATTATTTGTTTCCAGAAAAGGACGCAAACGTCCGGTGTTCAATCAGGTTAATGATGAGGTTTATACTCTGGTTCACGAAGGAAATTTAGGAGAGGCGTTAAATGAGCTTAAAACCAGCGAAAAATATTCTTCGGTATCCTCCTTCCCTTTAACACAATGGCAGATTAAGGTTGCCGATTATTTACAATTTGAACACGCGGTTAACGGACTTATTATGAACTCTTTAGCTAATTTACACTTAAAAGAAATGGAACATTAAAATTTATGATTAATACGGTACTTAAGGAAAAATGGAATCGTTTTTATGATATGGTTCCTCAGCAACTTGAAAAAATAAAACAGGTAAAGCGCGTTGCTACGGCATTCAATACCAATATCGATGCGGTGGTGAAAATCAGCGGCGATAAAATTGCAAAACTCGCCGAATTGTGTGAAGTAACGGAAAAAAATTTGCAGGGAGTTTCGCAAATAATTTGCGGACGAGATGCAGTGAGAGGCATTATAAAATGTTTTACGCAAGGTATTGCCGAAGAATGGTTGTGCGAAGGAATCGAAACATTTAAATGGTTGCAGGATAATATCGGATATAATCGTCTGCAAATGGGCGGACAGGGTGGTATTGTTGCCAATGCAATGGCTGTTTTGAAGGTGCAAAATGTCTATGCGCATACGGCATCACATCCTAAGCTTCAGGCCGAACAATTTTTGAATTTGGACAATTTATTGGCTTCCGATGAACAGGGAAATATATGTAAGGCTTGTGAAATCAACAGACAAAATGATGTTCCGCTTATTCATTGGATTATGGAGTTTGATGCAGGTGATGAATTTACGTTGGACGGTAAAAAATTTGTTTGTCCTAAATCGAATCGGTTTATTGCCACTTATGATCCTGCCAATATGATGCTGAAAAAAGATGAAAGTTTTTTGCAGAATCTGGATAAAACAGGTTTTGATTATATGATTTTATCGGGTTATCATAATTTAACGAGTGCAAACGGCGGAATAGAGAGAATTAAAGAAACTGTGCCGCTTATCGGAAAGTGGAAAGCTGATAATCCGAATGCGGTTATTCACTTGGAACTTGCTTCAACTCAAGATATTGAAGTCAGAAAAGCAATTGTTGAATACATAGCTCCGCTTGCAGATTCCGTAGGTCTTAATGAAAGGGAGGCTTTGGATGTTTTGGAGATTATTGATAAATCTGAATTTGAAAAAATCAAAGAAATGAAGTTAGATTCTCCGGTTTTATTTGAAGTACTGCATAAAATTAAGGATAAATGCCGTACTTCACGAATACAGCTGCATTTCTTCGGTATGTATTTAACGATGCAGGATAAAGGATTTAAAATAGGCAAAGAACAAAATAAACGCGGTATGATGTTGGCGGCAACCATAGCTGCCGCTAAAGCCGGCACCGGTCAAATAAATAAATATGAAAATCTTTTATGGGCACAGGGAAAGGATGTTTCGGATATCGGGACGAATGAACTTGAAAAATTAGCTCGGTATTTGAATATTCAGGAATTGTCAACAAGCGGAGTTTGTGATTGGAATAATCTCGAAATTATAGCTGTCCCGACAATCTTAATCGAAAAACCGTTGACATTGGTGGGAATGGGGGATACCATTTCCTCAATATCATTAGTGGGAGCATTGTAAAATGGTAATGATGATTATTGTTGCGGTTGTCTTTGTTGTTGTGCTGTTGCTCAACAACAGAAGATAGCAGTTTTTTCCGTTTATTTGATTTATACCTCGGCAGTATTACTGTGTCTTGCTTTTCAATGACCAGTAGGCAACGGTGTTGTATATCGACGGATTAGATGTGGCATAAAACAGGGCATTTTTTCCGTAAATATTTTTGACCAGCGGATTAGCTTTTTGTTTAAGCAATGCTTTTATGATTTCAGGATAAGCGCTGAATAATGCGGCTAATATCAGAGGTGTTTCTTCCAAAATGTTTTTATCTTCCACATTGGCGCCTTTTTCGACCAAAAGGTCGATAATTTCAGGATATTTGCTGTATTTCGCCGCAAGCATTATAGGAGTATTGTCATAAGGGCAGGTTGTATTGTTATGACAACCGGTACTTCCGCATACAGTACCGCAATTTTTTGCCTCTTTTCCTGTGGCATCAGCACCTTGGTCAAGCAACTCTTTTACTTTTTCCGGTGTAGCATCCCGCCACCATTGCGGCCAACTCGGAAAATCAGGTTTGACTTTTCCCGAAGACGGGAGGGAAGAACTGCCGACTTCTCTGCCTAAAGACAATTGGGCAGATGTCGGAAACGTCACAAAAATTATCCCGAAAGATAAAATAACAGCAAATAATTTCTTCATAAGAACCTCGCTTTGAATGATATTCGGATATATTAAGGTTACCACGATATGTGTATAAGTCAACACTTTATGGCTGTATGAAAAATGCGCCACATTTAAGTGACGCATTAAGAATATTAACGATGGTGATGTCCTCCTCCGTGGTGACCGCCGCCGTGATGGTGACTATGGTGTCCGAACAAGGCACTGCCGATTACTATACCGGTGACTCCCGCCAACATAGCGGTGGCGGCCGAATCGTAGTAATAAGTGCGCGGTCTGGACGTTTCTCTAACAACGACGTATTGCTGAACCGGTTGCTGAACCACAACTTGTTGCTGCGGGTAGTAATATCCCGAAGACTGTTCAGGGTAGTAATAACTTGACGTTTGCGTCACAACCTGACTTCCCATCGGTTGAGTATATATTTGCTGACGCACCACATTATTGCCGTCTACCACTACAACCGTATCAGCATAAGCGGCAAACGGGGAAAAAATAAGAGAAAAAGCAATTAAATAAACCAATTTTTTCATTTCAATAAACTCCTTATGTTTGTTTATAAGGATATATTTAAACCTAATTTAGATAAATTGCAATAAAATAAATATACATTCAGGTATGTATATTTAATTTTTATTCCACAAAGGTTGCTTCATAAGCATAGATAATCTCGGTTTCATCGGGGTTATCGGTAGGTTGAATTTCACAAACCAAAAGTTTGTCTTCTTCGGCTAAATTGTTGAAAATATCGCTGTCAACATATTGCAGAGTCAGCGCATCTTCGGAATTACGATACAGCTCAATCGTATGATTTTCGGCATCCAAGTGAACTGCCGGATTTTCGGGTTCGCTGTCACGGGAGTATAAAATCAGCATAACTTCATTTTCATCGCTGATGAGAAAGTCATAAGTATTATTGTTTGCCATAACAGCCTCCATAAAATATTTTTAATTAGGATAATTTTAGTATATTTAGGTTAACATTTATATAATGAGGGAAAAATGTTTACTAAGTCAATAGATTTTGTGTTTAAATTGATAAAATGGCCGGTAGCCTTATTTTTGTTGGTTTCAATTCCGGCATTATTGCGCTCGTATGATTATTTTAATATTAATTCAATAAAAGTATGGGCGTTTGCCGGCGGTGCGGTATTATATTTTGCGATAATGATATTTGCCGGACAGAATATCAGCCGTACTATGCAGATTATATCGCACGAGTTGACACATCTTATGTTTGCCTATCTTACTTTTCACGATGCCGGAAGAGTTCGCATAAATCCTGATGACAGCGGAGGGGAAATGATTGTAAAAGGCGGCGGAAATTGGCTCATAACGCTTGCTCCGTACTTTTTCCCGTTGTTTTCTTTTTTATATATGTTGTTAATGCCGTGGTTGGTAATAGCCTCGGGTGAGCATTTTATGGTTTATGCCATATTCGGCTATTTCTTCGGATATTATTGGGGAACCGTATTGTCGCAGGTTCATCCCGAACAAACCGATATAATAAGGGAAGGATATATTTTTTCTGCCATATTTATAGTAGGTGCGAATCTGTATACCACTGGGATTATATTGGCGTTTAACAGCAAATTGTGGGACGGGGTCAAAGAATATTTGAATCTGGTATGGAGACTGGATATTCACTACTGGTTGAAAGCGGCAAAGTTAATATTGCAATATTTCGAGTAATGTTTTGTCGGCATTTAATCTGACCTCGGCACCCTGCGGCAAAACGCGTCGGGATACTGTATGTCCGAAATCAAAGTTTTTAACCGCCGGCATCAGGTTATCCTGCAGAAAATCATTGAAACAATCGTCCAAATGTCCGTCTTCGGCGTCGCAATTGCTATCGGTAAATTGTCCTAATATCAGTCCTTGCAGTTTTTCAAAATCAGGTTGTTGTTTCAATTGCTGCAGCATTAAATCAATTTTGTGAATTTTTTCGTGAACATCTTCAATAAGCAATATTTTACCGTTTAAATCCGGAAAATAAGGAGTTCCTGCCATTTTGGTCAGAACACTTAAGTTGCAGCAAATTAATTTTCCTTTTGCTACACCCGAATGCAAAGTTTCTCCGGATTTTACGGAGAATGTTTCTCCGCGCAGCAGTTTCTCCAAATCTGATTTGATTTGCGAATCCAAACGGTTATTTTTAAAATCATAAGACATTACGAATCCGTTATATGATATAATATCTGATTTTTGATAAAGGGCTATTTGCAAAGCGGCATTGTCGCAGAAACCGATAACCGGCTTAGGATTAAGGCGAGCCGTTTCATAATTGATATAAGGCAAAATGCGAGTGCCTCCCGCGGCTGCACGGACACAAAAAACGGCTTTGATTTCACGGTCGGCAAAAGCTTGATTGATGTCGGCAGCGCGTTCTGTGTCGGTTCCCGCCATATAACGGTATGTGTTAAAAACATTTTTACCTAGGACAGGTTCGAATCCCAATGATTTAAGGTAATCAAGCGCATATTGTATTTTTTCTACGCTGCCGATTTGTCCGCAAGGAGCAAGAACGGCTACTTTATCTCCCTTTTGTAATTTATACATATTACAGTTTCTCCAAAATGTGGTGGCATAAATCGGTAAGCGAATTATCACGGGCTCCCATAATTATAATGCGGTCGTGAGGTTTTGCCAATGAAAGTATTTTTTCTTCGGCTTCGTTTTTGTCGGCAAAGAAATATGCTTCGGCTTTGCTCAGTGTTTTAAAATGGGCAATTAAATCAGCGGAAGATATATCTTTGGTAACGGTTCCGCCGACAAAGAAAATTTCCGGCATAATTAAAATATCCTCATCGGTCATATGAGCGGCAAATTCGGCCATAATATCTTTGCCGAGCGAGCGCATAGGACCGAATCCGTGCGGCTGAAACATTATAATCAGGCGTCCGGAATATTGTCTTAAGGCTGAAACCGAAGCACGTACTTTGTCAGGATTGTGAGCAAAATCATCAATGACCGTTATATCGTTTTTGCTACCGATAACTTCCAATCGACGCTTGGTACCGTGAAAATCCTGCAGTATTCGAGCCGCTTCAAAAACATCAACGCCCATTTGAGAACAAACGGCGATTGCAGACAGAGCATTGGCAACGTTAAAAGCACCGATGAGATTTAAAGTAAATGTTTTGCCGCGCAGGTTATAACGCGTACCTTGCGGAAGCGGTATTATATCAGATGCGTAAAAATCAGCTTTGGGATTTTTTATCGAAAAAGTCAGAATATCGGTATCCGACGTAATTTCACGGCAAAGCGGATAATCATTGTTGATGACCGCACAGTGAGATGTGCGATTGGCAAAACGCTGAAACAGGTCAACCAACTCTTCAAGTGTTTTATGGTCGGATGAAATATTATTGATAACCGAAATGTAAGGGTTATAGAGGTCTATACTGCCGTTACTTTCATCGGCTTCCACCACACAAATATCGCCTTTATTATATATGATATTGGCAATCGCTGATTTTCCCTCATAATCTTTAAGCAAACCGCCGTTAATTACACAAGGCTTTTTACCGGCTTTATCCAAAATAAATCCTACCATTGCGGTAGTTGTTGTTTTACCGCTGGTGCCGCCTACGGCGATACCGTGTTTATAAGAATGAAAAGTTTCGGTCAACAATTCGGGACGCGTTTTTATGGCAATATTTTGTTGCTTTGCTGCTTTTATGTCGGGAATGCTGTCTTCAACCGCAGTGGAGGCGCAAACAAAATCCAAATCCGGAGTTATGCCTGAGCCGTTTTGAGGAAAGATTTTTATTCCCATTTTTTCAAGCGCTGCTTTGTTTTGTTTATCACGTCCCAAATCAAAATTGCGATCGGAACCCTGAACTTCGTGTCCGGATAATTTAAGTATTTGAGCAAGTGAACTCATACCGCTGCCGGATATTCCGCAAAAACTGATTTTTACCATAATTTTGTTCCTTATGTTTAGATATCGCCGATTAAGTTGTTAAGTTTAGTTTGTTGCTCTTCTCGCATCATCTGTAAGTTTTTATAATCTATGGATATATAACTCTGACTGTCTCCGTCTACGGAAACTCCTAAAGTGATACCGAGTTCTTTGTTTTCAAATGTGGCGTACAAAACCGCCAATCCTTCCTGTAATTGTTTTAAAAAGTTATCATTACCGATTTCTCCCGCACGGGTGACGGTTTCCGGTTCTTCCTCACCTTCCTGAATTTCTTCGGTGTAAGTGTAAGGCGTGAAATATTGCTGAGCATTGCCGTATTTCTTACCGAGTGCTTTATAATACTTATTATATAAATCAATAACATCGGAAGCTTGCGGCGTATCCTTTTGCGGCTTGCTTTGGGCATAGATGCACCAAAGTTTGTTTTGCTCGCCGAAAATAGCGGTAACTATATCAAATGTATCCGAATTTTGCTTAGGATTTGTTACCAAATAAACATTAGTATAATCTTCGCGCTCGGCAGGTCGGATAACAAAACCCAATTGTTCGGTTTGTTCTTTATCAATACCCCAAAACAGCCCAAATGGTGCCGATTGATATTTTTCGGTTATTTTTTTGGTTATTACTTCATTTTTTTCTTCGGGAGTTATTTCAGAATTTGCAGTTATTTGTTCAATTTGACGTTCTTCCTGAATTTGTTTAAGCTCTTGCAATAGTTGTTTCCGTTTGTCTTCTCCTTCTTTTATAAGGCGTTTTTGACTGTCGCGCAAACTTATGACGTTAGGTTGTTGCTCTAAAAGCTGACGAGCACCAATTTGAGCTTTTTGCGCATTTTCCACATCGTCAAAATATTCGCTGATGTAATCACTGTTTTCTTCTGCGTTATTATCAGTGATTTTATCGGAAGTCTTGTCAATTTCTTCTTTTTCGGTTCCCGTAATGGAGTTGGCCAGTTCATCTATATCAAACATATCAAGCTGGGCTTTCACCGAAAAAGCGCTGAAAGTAAAAACAGATACTATGGTCAGGTATATAAGTTTTTTCATTGAATTATCCTTTTAATAACCGTAAAAAGAAATTGAAACAGATATAAGTCTGTCTTATAGTAAACCATAAAAGCAAATATTTTATTAAATGTTGTACGGATTTAAGATTGAAAATGGAAAAAGACAATATACAAAATCAGCTTATTGCCATCGGACGCAAAATTGTTAAAGAAAAGGGCAGCGAGGCACTTACGGTACGTAAGTTGTCGGAAGCTTCGGGCTGTTCCGTCGGGGCGATATATAACCAATTTTCCAATATGGATAATTTTATAGTTATTCAAAATTATATGACATTGGATGAATTGGGGCAACGTTTGAAAAAAATATCGGAAAGCGCGAATCCGTATGCGGATATGAATCGTTTTTTGCAGGTTTTTGTTGATTATGTTGAAGAAAACAGCAATCTTTGGTATATGCTGTATTCTTTTCATTTGAGTCGTAATCAGCGTGCTTATTCGTATTTATATTTGCGCAAAGTTGTTAATATCGTGGGTTGTATCAATAATTTATTACGAAGAATTCTGCCGCAGATGGAACGTCCTGAAAGCATTCTTTCTTCACAAGTTTTGTGGCTTACGATGTTTGCTTTAAGCTCTTTTTTAACCAAAGATACTTTGGATTCCTTTGCCAAAATCAATAAAAGTTCGTTATGTCAAATCGTGCTTAATACGTATATAGCCGGTTTGAGTGTTTTGGAAGGCAAAAAACAAAACGGTTAGTTTTTCAGCTGCGGCAAATCCGATACATCTTCTTCAACAGCATCTTCGGCGCTTTCTTCTTCATCGTAGAAAAATTCGGTCTGCGGCATTTCTTCGGATTTTGTGATTTGAGGTTCTTGGTTTTCCATTTCACTTATGGTTCCGGTTAATTCAAGAGAATCTTCCGAACTGACCGACGAATCGGATTTATCGGCATTTTTATTATTATCGCCGAGCATCGGCAGGGTATCTCGTTTGGCAAGTTGTTCTTCGCTTAAAACTTTTACATTGTCATTTTTTTCATCACTGCATTGCAGGAGCCAAACATCATAAATAGGGTGTTCAACGGCGTGTGTTGCCGGAGATGATGAAATCATCCATCCTTTGAAAATATTAAATTCTTCTCCCTTAAGGGTTTTATCGGTAATATCCACAAAAGCAAAATTATCCGGTGTTTCTTCGGCAGGTCTTGTTTTGCAGCTGCGTACCACAATAGAAAGCGAACCGAATTCCACCATAGAATTAACCGACACATTTATAACGCTGACACGACCGGTAATTTTATCCATTGCCTGCATTTTTGCATTGTTTTTGGCTATACCGTTTGCGGCATAAACCGAGCAGATTGGAGATAATACAGCCATAAGTACGAGAGAAACAAATTTATTTTTCATTTTTCTGTCCGCCGTCAGTAACCATAAATATAATTTCACCCACCATATCCTCTAAGGTTTTAAAATCTTTGGTCTTGGTAAATGCTTCACCGTCTTTGAGATATTCAGAGGATTTTCCCGGTTCTATCTTAACAAACTTGTTTCCCATCAAGCCGTCGCTTACAATGGCAACCGTACTGTCTTTCGGCAGTTTTATATCTGATGAAATACTAAACGTTACGTCAACGGTATAGTCTTCGTTATTGAGCGTTTGATTGGTAACCGTACCAACCTTAATACCATTGATACGAACATCGGAGCCGGTACTTAATCCTCCCACTTTCATAAATTCAGCGGTTAAGGTATAACCTTTAACAACCTGCAAATCGGATACATTGTAGGCGAAGCCCAAAAACAGTAAGGCAATCAGCAAAACTACCAATCCCATAATGGTTTCAACAGGTTTTTTCAGCATATTCATATCTCCTCTTGAGGTTGTATTTCGGTTGCAGGAGTATTTCGTTTGGCTTTACCGAGCGATATAATACGATCAACCAGTTCTTCTAATACTATTGCATCCTGTGTGTATGAAAATTCTCCTTCGTCTTCGATATAATCTTCCGAGCCTCCCGGTTCGATTTCAATGTATTTGCTGCCCATTATGCCGGAGCTGACGATAGAAGCGCTGCTGTCATCAGGAATAAGGATTCCATCGTGTATTTTGAGAGTTAGCGTGGCACGGTAATCTTCATCAAGAACAGATTTTTCCACCAGCCCGATATCAATACCGGCCATACGCACTTTATCACCGATTGACAAGCCGTCGGTCCGGTTAAATGTAGCATAAACACTGTAATCGGAGTCTTCGGAATCTTTCCACGTATTGCGCTCAAGCTTAAATATAGCCACGCACAACAAACAAAAACCGATAACACACAGTCCGATAATCAAATTTTTTAATTCTTCTTTTGTAAAGTAATCCAATTCAATTGCTCCATATCAGGTTTGTTACAATTAATACCTCAATAAAATTAATTTGTCATCAATGTTTTTTATAATAGTTGAAAAATTTTTTAAAAAGCTGTTATATATAGATATTGTTAATGAAAGTGAGATAATTATGCTGAAAGTTAAAGAAGTTTCTAAATTATTTTCCGATAAAAAAGCGCTTGATAATGTGTCTTTTAGCGTTAAAACGGGAAAGATAGCTGCTTTGCTGGGAGAAAACGGTGCCGGAAAATCTACGCTGTTGCGGGTTTTAAGCGGATTTTTTGAAGCTGAAACCGGAGAAGTTTTTATTGATGATATAGGTATATCAGAGCGCGAAAAATATTTGAATAACGTCGGATATGTACAGGAAATTTCGGCTTTATACGGTGAAATGACCGCTTACGATTTTTTGGATTTTGTAGCTGATTTGCATAAAATACCCGAAAATGAAAAAGGCGAAAAAATAAAAAGCGTAATTAAAATGCTGGATTTGCAAGATGTTTTGACACAAAAAAACGAAACACTTTCAAAGGGATATAAAAAGAGATTGGAATTGGCGGCGGTTTTGCTTTTTTCTCCGAAAATGCTGTTGTTGGATGAACCGACCGAAGGTTTGGACCCGAATCAAAAAGAGGCATTGCGTAAAATTATAAAGCAATATGCCGAAAATCACATCATAATTATATCTACGCATACTTTGGAAGATGTTGAGGCTTTGGCAGCGCAAGTTTTATTGTTGCATAAAGGAAAACTATTGGCAGATAAAACTTTGAACGAATTTAAAAAAGAGGCTGACAATGATTTACTGGCTTCTTTCAGACAGGCTACAAAAAATTGAGGTGAAAAATGCAACAATTCTTTGCTCTATTTAAAAAAGAAATGAACGGATATTTTAAGAGTTATTTCGCTTTTATGATTTTCTTTATATATCTGTTTGTATCTATAGGTTGCGCTTTCTATTTCGGGGCATATTTGGCAATGCACGATGCATCGGTCTATGCATTGTTTTATTTGCAACCGGTCATATTGGCGCTTTTAATTCCGGCATTGACAATGCGTTTATGGTCTGATGAGTATAAATCCGGCACGGCTGAATTTTTGCTTACTCAACCGCTTAAGAATCGATTGCCGGTGCTGGCAAAATTTGCCGCAGCCGGAGTATTTGCCGTTGCAATGAGCTTATTTTTGCTGCCGTTTATTATGTATACGGCAACTTGGTTGAAAATTGATTGGAATAATATTTTATGCAGCTATGCAGGGATATGGCTTTATATTTTGCTGTTTTGTTCTTTAGGATGCTTTATCTCGTCGCTGAGCAAATATACGATTATTTCATATCTGCTGACGGTTTTTATAAGCGCTCTATGGTTGTTGTTACCTTTAAGCAAATTGTATGATGTATATAATAACTTTTTATTTGCCGAAGTGGGAATATCCGACTTTTTGTATTTTGTAATATCGACGGCGGCGTTGTTATGGCTTAATGTTTTGGTTTTGGACTACAGACGTTCAGCGCAAAAAAATAAAAATTTACGTTTCGGAATTTTTGCGTCGCTGTTTGTTGTCGGAGTGGTGCTTTTGAACAGCGCTTTGTTGATATTGTTTGATGCGCATAAAACGGATTTTACCAGTGACGGTCAATATACTTTACAGCCTAAAACGCGTCAAATCGTAAGTTCGGTGGTAAAACCGATTACTTTGGATGTTTATATTGCCAAAGATTTAAAAGCTAAAAATGCCGAATATTACTATTACTACCAACAAACAAAGCGGTTCATTGAAAAATACGGTAAAGAATCGGCTTCTATGATAAGTGTAAACGTTACGGAAACGGAGCCTTTTTCCGAATTGGAAAAGAACGTAATAAACAGCGGATTGTACTATGAAGAAAATGCCAAAGGCACCAAAGATTATTTCGGTGCGGTTATCCGAGATAATGAAGGGCAGGGTTTGGTTATTAAGCAATTTTTGCCGCAAAGGCGTGCTTTCTTGGAAAAAGATATAGATAAAGCTCTGCTTAAATTGACGCAAAAGGAAGTTATAAAATCAATAGGCATATACTTCGATCCGTTGCAGAATTTGGGTGAATTTAACGCTTTTACCCTTAATTTGGAAGAAGATTACAACATCTTGAATGTTACCGATGATACTTATGAAATTTCATCAAAATTAGATTTATTGATTTTAGTCAATCCGAAAGAAATGCCGCTTTCGTTTTTGTACGCAATCGATCAATATATAGCCAACGGCGGCAAAGTCTTGATATTCTTCGATTTATTAACCAATGGGCAATCGGAAAATACAAATATGAAGACATTGCAGGTAGTTGCATTCTTAGATCAGATGAATGTTTTATTGGGTGAAGATTTTACTGATGAAGGTACTGCTGCCGGCAATTATAAAGTGTCGGAGCAAAAATTAAAATTGTATAAAGCTTTGACTTTCACCGCAACCGACAGTGAATTTGAGATTACTCCGGTTATTGAAAATACAAAAGGTTTTATCGGTGCTGTTCTGCGCGGACAGTATAAGTCAGTCTTTGAAACAAATCCGCACCAATCGAAAGAAATTTTGAGTAGTATGATGCCTCATACCATTTACAGTTCGGAAACCGCTACCGTGGCGTTTGTAGGTGATGCTGATATTATCGAAAACGAAACTTGGGTGGCAGACGGTTCGCCGGATACCAATCCGTACAGTGTGATTAATAAGTCGGCGAATATGCTGTTGTTGCGCAAATTAATTGATGAGCTTGCCGGTAACGATATATATAATGAATTGCCGCAGAAAAATGACTATGAAAGCTTATTCGGTATAGGAGAGCAAGTGAATGCCGAAATTTTCGGTCAGTACTATGAAGAATACGGTTCCATTTTGGAAGATATGAAAATGGCACAGCTGAAATTATTGCAAAAAAGCGGTGGCGATGAGCAGAAACTGCAAACTATGATGCAACTTGATGAAGCAGGATTGGCTCTCGGGCAAGCCGAACAAAAAATGGAAAATTTATTCTATCAAATCAGACGGCAATATTCGTCTGAGATAAATGAGGTTATAGCCATAAATGTTTTTGCGATACCGGTCTTGTCCACGATATTTTTATGGTTGGCGGCATTGCTGGTCGGCAGATACAGACTGAAAAAAATTAAGGAGCTTAGTAATGAATAAAAAATATATTTTAGGCGGTATTTTATTTGTTTTAACGGCTCTGGTAATTTTAGCCGGAGTATGGTTTTATTCTCGCTACAAACAAGAGGCTAATGTCAGAGGAAAATATACTTTTTCAGCCACTAAGGATAAAATAAATTACTTGGGAAACATTAAAATGATTACGGCAAACGGCGGCGAATTTAATATTCATCGCTTGCCTGACGGAAGTTGGCGTTTTAAGGAAGCCAAGGACTATTACGTTAATGAAGAAATGCTCGCCTCTTTTTTAAGTATGGTGAAAAATTCGGTTATTGTTTCGGTGTTACCGGTAAATGATACATTTTTACAACAAAATAACTTGACTGAAGAAAACGGTATTGAAATTAAAACGTATGATTATGACGGCAAATTACTTGATGACATTATATTGGGAAAATGGATACCTGAACAGCAATTGGTAATGATTAAGGACGGTAAAAACGAGCATTATGCGTATGCGGCGAGCGCTGCAAACGTTTTTTCCGGAATGCCTCAGGATTGGATACCGTACCCGTTGTTAAATATTAAAACATCGGAAATTAAATCGGTAATAATTAATGATAAGAAGAAAGATTATAAAGAATTCAACAGGTTGCTGGCGCATTCTTCGGCTTGGCGTGAGTTGGTCAGAGTTTTGAATTTTATGGAATACCAAGGATTAACCTATAAATCTGATTTGGCTGATTTGCCTCCGGATGTTAAAGTGCGGCAGATTGATGTTTTGCTGTTGACGGGAATGTTTTATAAGTTAACGGTGTTGAATGTGGATAACGCATATTGGGTTTTAATTTCAATGGATGCACAAAAAGTATTTGCAAAAGAAGCGATAAATGTTGCGGCGAATACTTATCGTTTTTATGCAGACTGGGTTTTTCAATTAATGGAACAGCAGGGTAAGGTTTTATTTAATGAAGAATTGATTAATTAATTCGCTTCAGGTTTATGAAGCAGATTGCCGTTAAAAAGAAATGCCGGTGCTTGCAAACCGGCATTTCTTCTGTTTTGTGGGACTAGATGCCCGATAAACGAACCGTATCGCGAGCGATAACCTGTTCTTCGTCGGTAGGTATAATATATACTTTTACTTTAGAATCCGGAGTGGAAATCATAATGGTTTCACCGCGAACACGGTTATTTTTCTCATCCAATTTTATTCCCAAATATGCTAAACGTTCAATCAATACTTTACGTAATAACCAGCCGTTTTCACCGACACCGGCCGTAAAGACTATGGCATCAACTCCGCCCAATACGGCAATATAACCGCCGATGATTTTTAACAGAGAGTGAACATAGCAATAAGTAGCCATAGTGCATTTTTCTTCACCTTGCAACATTCTGTCCTCAACATCGCGGTTATCGGAATATCCGCACAACGCCAGCATACCGCTTTGTTTGTTCAACAAATCATTTACTTGATCAACGGTTAAGCCGTCTTTTTTCATTATGTAAAGAGGAATATACGGGTCAATGTCACCGGAACGCGTTCCCATAATGGTGCCGGCAAGCGGAGTGAAACCCATTGAAGTATCAACGCAAATACCGTTATCAATTGCGGAAATGGAAGCACCGTTTCCTAAGTGGCAGGTAATGATTTTCCCTTTTTTACCGATTAATTTGGCACATTCTTCAGAAACATACTTATGCGATGTTCCGTGGAAACCGTAACGACGAATTTTGTTGCGGGTATATTGGTCTTCCGGAATGGCATAGCGATACGCTTCCGGTTTCATTGTCTGATGAAAAGAAGTATCAAATACCACCACTTGCGGAATATCAGGCAATACTTCTTTAACAGCCTTCAAACCCAATACGTGAGCCGGATTATGCAGAGGAGCCAAATCAGAAAGAGAGGCAATTTGCTCGATAACTTTATCGGTTACCAATACGGACTCTTTGAAGATATCACCGCCTTGTACGATACGATGTCCGACAGCATCCAATTCGTCCATAGATTTCAAAGCGCCGTTGAGCAATAAATCAAATACGCCGCGAATTGCTTCCGAGTGTGTCGGCATAGCAATTTCGTGTGCTTGCTTAGGATTGTTGCCGTATTGAATTTTTATAACCGAATTTTCCATACCGATACGCTCGGCAATACCTTTGGAAACAACTTCATAGTTTTCGCCTTCTACATTATAAAGCTGAAATTTTAATGAAGAAGAACCACAGTTAATTACGAGAATTTTTTTCATCTTTTTTGTTCCTTATTTTGTAGCTTGTAAACAAGTAATGGCGATTGCGCCGACAATATCTTCGGCAAAGCAACCGCGGGACAAATCGTTAACAGGTGCATTTAATCCTTGCAAGATAGGACCATAGGCTTCGCAGCCGCCGAGACGTTGCAACATTTTATAGCAAATATTGCCGGATTCCAAGTTAGGGAAAATCAGGACTCTTGCTTTGCCGGCAACATCGCTGTTCGGAGCTTTTTTAGCGGCAACAACGCTATCCAGCGCGGCATCTGCTTGCAGTTCACCGTCAAGTTTTATGCCGAGATTTTTGTATTCATCGCTTAAAAGAGCTTGCTTGGCAATCTCGGTGGCACGCTTAACTTTTTCCACTTCATCACCTTTTCCGGAACCTTTGGTCGAAAACGACAATAACGCTACGTTTGGTTCAATACCGAAGTGTAAAGCGGTTTCGGCGGCGTCTAACGCAATATCGGCTAATTCTTGTTCGCTTGGGTTAATTATAATACCGCAATCGGAAAAGATATAAGGTGTTCCGTTTGAAAGCATAATGAAAAACGAAGAAGCACTGCGTCCTTTTTTGGCAGATTTAATAATTTGTAAAGCCGGACGTACGGTGTCGGCGGTGGAATGATTTGCACCTGATACCATACCGTCAGCGTGTCCCGATTTTATCATTAAAGTTCCGAAATAGTTGTAGTTGAGAGCCAGTTTTTCGGCATCTTCATAAGATAATCCTTTTTCCTTACGCAAATTGTACAATAATTCGGTATATTCGGTCAAATACGGAGATTCTTCCGGTTTAATAAATTCTATGTATTCAGTGTCCCAACCGTTGTTTGAATAAAAAACGCGCATTTTTTCGACATCACCTAAAATGATTATTTTAGCCGCTTTTTGCTCGGCAATAATGTGAGCGGCAGTCAAAACGCGTTCATCTTCGCCTTCCGGCAAAACAATTGTTTTAAGGTTTTTTTTGGTTTTTTCCAATAAACTCAGTATGTATTTACTTTTTATCATTTTAAGTCCTCTTGATAATTTTAAATTTACCATAATAAACAACGGATCTTATCAAAAGTCTATAAAAAAGTTTTGCTTTTTAGACTAATTTGTAATATGTTGTAAAAAAATTCAGTAAAGGTAGTAAAATGAAAAAAATATTCGCGTTTTTCTGTTTTATATTGATAAGTTTTCAGGCTGAGGCAAAATTGGATTATGCCGTTCCGGTTCCGGTGGATGTAGAAGCCGAAAATTCGGTGGTTGCGAAAGAAAAGGCTATGAGGCAAGCACAACGTCAGGCATTTTTAGATGTTGCCGGAAAGCTGACTTCAGAGGAAAATGTGCAGAAATTATCCGAGTTGTCCGATGATAAAATTATGCGATTTGTGCAATCAGTCAGCGTGGCAGATGAAAAATCCGGCGGAACGAAGTATATTGCCAATTTAACCGTGCAAATTAATGAACAGCTGCTGAAAGATTATATGGCTGAAAACGAAATGATAAAATCCGATGCGCAGGAAATGTTGGTGATACCAGTATTCAAAAAAAGTCCCCGCGCTTATCCGCTTTTGTGGGAAGGAGATAATGTTTGGCGGCAAAATTGGCGCTCCAAAGGGTTGATAAAGTTCGGGGTTATGCAACTGCGAACCATAGGCGAGCATTTTCGCAATATTGATGATTTGAATGCCGATAATGCCTTATATATGAGCAGTTCTTTGTATGAAAAGATAAGTGAAATGAACGGTTCAGACCAAGTATATGTTATTTTGGCCGAAGTTATGGAAAACGGGGATTTAAAAGTTACCGTTAAAAATGAAAAAAATAAAACGGAAGAAAGCTTTGCCGTGTATAATGACGGAGAATCCAATGTTTTTGATAAGGCAATCGAAAAAAGCGTAATGTATATTTCAAATATGGAACGCGAAGTTAAAAATAATGAAAACAAGGGAGGTATTTCCAAAGGTGCCGTTAACGCTGTTTATGTGTATCAAAATGTAAAAGATTGGCTGATTAAAAGCAGAACCATAGAAGCGATGGAACAGGTGGAAAAAGTGGAAACTAAAAGTTTTGGCGGCGGCAAGGTTAACTTTGTTATCCATTATACCGGTTCTCCGGATGATTTGTGGCTTAGTTTGCAGGAAGAAGGATTCAGCCACGAACCTGAAGAAAATTACTATATCATAAGGTAAAATAATGAATAAACAGGAAATAAACAATCAAAGGGTTATGTTGCTTTTGGCAGTCTTTTTGATTTGCGGCGGGTTGCTGTATGCTTTGCGCTCGGTTTTATTACCGTTTGTCGTGGGTATAGCTGTAGCTTACTTTTTAGATCCGGCCGTAAATAAGCTGGAAAAATCGGCTAAGTTTTCTCGCTCACTTGCAACCGTAACTGTTCTAAGCGTATTTTTATTGATTCTGCTTCCGATTATAGCAGTTCTCGGAAGTATGGCATTTTCGCAGATAAGCGATTTTTTGAGCAATTTACCGCACTATGTCGACGGATTTGTAAAAAAACTGAAAGTTTGGCTGGAGCAGGTGCAGGAATATGTTCCGGCTTTGGGAACTGGTAATTTGAGTAATTTGTGGCAGGGACATCAAGGAGAATCAATAAAGCCGTTGGTGAACGTGGTGAGAAAAATTGCCGAGAACGGTTTTGCAGTAATAAATGTGTTGTCGTTATTGCTGATTTCTCCGGTGGTAGCGTTTTATATGTTGCGCGATTGGCACGATTTTACCGGAAGAATATTTGCATTGGTGCCGAAAAAACATAAAAAGACCGTAAAAGACGGTGTTGAAGCGGTGAATCGAATTATATCCGGATATTTGCGCGGGCAAATGCTGGTTTGCATTTTTTTGGGCAGCTTTTATTCTTTGGGGTTGTGGTTAATCGGTCTGAAATTGGGATTGCTGATTGGTTTTCTGGCAGGCATTATTTCATTTATTCCTTATGTCGGGTCAATTTCCGGATTTTTGATGGCGATAATTCTGGTAGTTACGCAGTATGGCACGTTGCCGAAGATTTTGGCTGTGGTGACGGTATTCGGTATCGGACAATTTTTGGAGGGTAATTTCTTAACTCCGAAATTGGTTGGCGAAAATATCGGATTGCATCCGGTATGGGTAATGTTTGCCTTGCTTGCCGGCGGTGTGTTGCTCGGACTTTTAGGTATGATTATCGCGGTTCCGGTTGCAGCTTGTATAGGCGTGTTACTGCGCTTTATGGTGAACAGATATAAAAAAAGCGCCATTTATTTGGAAAAATAGGTACCTATTTCCCCATCTCTTATCTGCCGGTATCGCTACGATAATTTTGCATATATAACTTTTCTTTTATTTTGGCTTTATTCGGATCACCGTGACGTTTTTCCCACTCCAAATCGGCTTTATCAGCGCGGCGTGCGTATTCGTTTGCATACATTAAATAACGGTCGGCACTGTGCTTATCAAACAGTTCTTCGCGGCATATTTTAACAGCAGCCTTGCAATAATTCCGCTTTGTTTTATTTGCCTCAATCGGACCGAAATACTTTTCTTGCATTAAGTCTATTATTTCATCAATCATCCCAAGTTTTTTTACCGGATCGGTCTGTGGGTCATCTATGTAAAAGTCGAGTTTTCTTAGTCTTTCAATACGGTCTTCCCGTTCAATTTTCTTTTCCTGTTTCAGTTGTTTTTTACGAAAATACTTTGCGATATCTTTGTAAGGGAAATTATCTTTATCTTTAGACAATTTATAAGCGCCATATATAACTTCGCCGTATAGCATTATATCAACGCCGCGGCTGTGAAAGTAAGCGTCTTTGGCAATGCGTTACAAATCAGCCGGATTTTTTTTATCTATGTATGGCAGTTGTTTCGCAAGTACATCACAATAAGCAGCGTTATTACTCGGAAAAATGTTATGCAAAGCAGCCAACACACCATCAAAAGCGCGGACTTTTCTTTCATTGCTGACGTGAGCGTCCATTATTTCATATTGTCTTGATTCTATGAAAGACCACGCGCTCTCATCTTCTTTCGAATAGTTCTCGACTGCTTTATTAAATTCTTTGCAACGAAGCTCAAAATGCACCTCTTCGGCCATATTCATATGGTTTCTCCCTATAAATCTTTAACCATTTTCATAAAGGTAATGCCTTGTTCGTTGAATGCTTCACCTTCGGCGCGATAGCCCATTTTTTCATAAAAACCGACCACAAACAGCATTGCGTGCATCACTATTTTGTCATATCCGGCGGCTTTGGCGCGTTTTTCGGCATATCTAACCAATTCTTTACCAACTCCTTCACCTTGATAAATGGTATCTACGGCAACCTGCATAAGACGAATGGTATGGTCATCAACCGGCGCCAATATCAAACCTCCCACAAGCCGATTATCGAGCATTTCAATACAGCCGATATGCAGATAATTTGCTTCTTCGGGACGAAAAGAATCCAAAAATTTAAGTCCCAACGGCTCCAATAAAATTTTATAACGAAGCTCTACCAATTCGTTGTAGCGCGATGAACCGAAATCTATATCAATCATTTTACGCATAGCTCTTCTCCTTTACAACGGATTTTGCTATAAGACAAAATGCCGCACATTTTTGTTCATTAAAACATATTTTTACCGTTTTGACAATAGCAAAAGACACAACGCTAAGTATTTTGCACTTTTGCGAAAATTTAGATTGATTTTTTGTCAAAATAAGCTATGATGTAGGCAGAATGTAAAACAGGAGGCGGATATGGCAAAAATGAATGGCGGCAAGACACAGTTAAGACTTATAGGCGGAGTTCCTGCCGGTAATAATGACGGAATCGGTGCCAACAGCCAAGCAATAGAATATATTGAAAACGGTAAAACTACCAGAGTTTTGGTTGATTTCGGGGTTAAACTTCCTTCTGATGATGTAAAGAAAAAACATCCTGAATTTACCGGAATTATGCCTGATTTTCGTCGCTTTTTTCCGGGAGAAAACGGAGAACCTGCCGAGTTGCCTCTTGATGCCATTGTGCTTACTCACGCTCACGCAGATCATTTGGATGGTTTGATTTATATGACATTATATGCGCAAGCAAAAAAGTTAAAAATGCCGCCTATCATCGGAAGTCAGTACACCCGAAATACTTTGTACCGCTTACTTCGCCAGCAGAATTTACCTAAAGGAATGTTTCCAGAGTTTGAAATAATGCAACCGTGCAAAGGTAAAAAAATCGGAAAGATTGAAATAAAAACAATACCTGTTTCTCATACGACAGTGGGGGCTTACGGTTATATTTTTGAAACACCTACCGCCGGATATTTCAATCAGGGTGATAACCGTATGTTGTTGTCACATACCGGAATCGGCGGCAATAATCAAATGACCGTAGGTATGCTTCGTAAATCTAAAGTTACTCATTTTTCGGTTGATTCAACTTCATCTGGCAATGAAACAACCAAAGATATAACTTTTGAGAGAACATTAAGCGAAATAGGCCGTTTTTTTGATGAAACCAAAGGTAAACAAGCTATTTCTCCGGTAATATCCCGCAGTATCGAAAATTTATTGCCGATTTTGATTCAAGGCAAAGAACACGGTAAAAAGATATTTATTGACGGATATCAGGCTAAGGGTGCTTTCCGCGATTGGCAGAATGATAATACCGTTTATTATATGGAACACGGCAAATTACAATCGACATCTGATAAAAAATTATTGAAAGAACTTCGTGATAAAGGAACTAAGATGTATTGCGCGGAAGATTTCCGCGAGCATATATGGGACTATGATAACATTATGAATGCCAATGCCGATAATTATGCCAAAAGCGTGGGTAATAAAGACAGATTAATTATTGTCAGCGGTGCATTTGCCGAAGTTTCGGAAACACAACGTTCAGGTGCAATTCGTATTGCCGAAGGCAGTCATCTTACTTTCCACGATGGTAAAGATACGGCTTGGGGATATTTTCAAAGAATTATAGAAGGTTTGAATGATCAGGGCGTTATTGATTTGATGAATATGAATCTCAGAAACGGTGGAACGCTATATTTGAATTATATGAGCGAACCTGTTTTGCGGAAGAAAAATTGCAAAAGTATTCTAAATAATTGTAAATTTTTGGAGGCACAGCTATCAGGTCACAGTGATGAAGAAGGAACCAAAGAAAATGCTGACCGGATAGCCTCTAATGCCAAAAATTATAAAGATTTTGATAAAGCAAAATTGCAGGCTTTAGCGATTCACGGCAATGAAGAACAACGAGAAAACAGTAAGAAAGCCTTGACCGGTAATGAACGCATAGAATGTTATAGTTTTTGTAACGGTGATGTTGTAGAGATGGCTTCGGGTGTATCAAAACTCATTGAACACGAAGATATTAAAGACCAGAGATTTCTGGGTATAATCAATGAGCCTAACAGCGGGGAATTTGTGTTCAAATCGCTTGATGGTGTATATGATGAGAGCCTGCGTGGAGATGAAGTGCTTCCAAAGCTGAGCCAGATAGCGGCAAGGGAAAGTTATAGAACCGAAAGAGAGCTGAAAAGAGCCGAAGCCTTGGAGGAAGAGGGCGGAAAATCAAGTATGAATAAATATATGGTGCAATACGGTAAAAATGCCGGTAAATCAAAGAAACTTCCTCAAACAAAAGAAGAACGCAGCCGTAAAATAATGGGGAAAATTGAAAAGAAGGCTCGTCGTATGGAAGAAAATAAAAATCGCAAAGCCGCTCGCAGACAGAAGCAAGTTGATTTTAATAGTTTTGAGAGATAAAGTTAATTTTATTTCTTGCGTTTTACGTAAGTTTGATTTATGCCGTATACTAAATATATGGAGAGATTTTGATGTATACTAATAAGAATAACATAAAAATATACGATAGCCCCGAAGACTTTGAAGGTATGCGTAAAGCAGGCTATGTGGCAGCTGCCTGTTTGGACTATATAGCTGATTATGTACAAGTTGGTGTCACTACAGGCGAATTGGACGATTTGTGCTTGAAATTTATGGAAGATAACGGAGCAAAATCAGCTTGTCTGGGGTATCGCGGATATCCTAAAGCTACTTGTATATCCATTAATCAGGTAATTTGTCACGGTATTCCCGATTATGAACGAAAACTCGCCGACGGTGATATCTTAAACATTGATGTAACGGCTATTGTTGACGGATATTACGGTGATACAAGCAGAATGTATTATGCCGGAAAGCCTAAAATTAAAGGTAAGCGTTTGTGCGAAGTAACTTATGAATGTTTGATGCGCGGTATTGATGTTGTCAGACCGGGGGCTCATTTCGGTGATATCGGTGCTGTTATTGAAGAATATGCCCATAAATACGGGTATTCGGTAGTGGATATGTTTTGCGGTCACGGCTTGGGTAAGGTGTTTCACGATAATCCGAATGTTATGCACTGCGGAAAAAAAGGTACGGGACCGATTATGGAAGAGGGTATGTTTTTTACCATAGAACCGATGATAAATTTAGGCAAAAAAGACGGGGTTATTCTGTCTAACGGTTGGACGGCAGTGACTTGCGATCACGCTTGGTCAGCGCAGTTTGAACATTCAATGGGTGTGACTAAGGACGGGGTTGAAGTGTTTACGTATTCTCCAAAGGGGTTGGATAAACCTCCTTATAAATAATCTCCAAGAGGTACATAGATGACTACTAAGGTTGAAGAAAAACCATTATATTTGGGCCATAGAGAAAGATTAAGACAACGCTTTATGGTAGACGACGGCGCAAGTATGTCGGATTATGAGTTATTGGAATTGTTGCTCACTATGGCTATTCCGCGGCGAGACGTAAAACCTTTAGCCAAAAAATTAATAAATCGTTTCGGGGATATAGGTGAAGTTCTTCATACTCCGGCGCACGAATTGATGGACGCCGGTGTCAGCGTGAATACGATTGTTCTCATTCGATTGGTGGCAGCTTGCGGTATGCGCTCGGCATACGCCGGATTTAGAGATTCCAATGAACCGATTTTCAGTAATTGGATACAATTTGAAGAATATTGCCGTGAAAAAATGGCATATAAAGAAATTGAAGAGTTCAGAGTATTTTTCTTAGATGCTTCTTATCGTTTGAAAGGTGAAAAACTGATAACGACCGGAACAGTGAATAAAAGCAGTATTCACCCGCGGGAAGTTATTCGTGCTGCACTGGATAACAAGGCTGTTTATATTATAATGGCGCACAATCATCCGTCGGGGGATGTTAAGCCTTCGGATGCAGATATTTTGATGACCAAAAATTTTGAGGAACTTACCAGTATTATGGATATAGTGTTATTTGACCATTTGATTGTAGGCAGAGAAGGAACTTTCAGTTTTCGTGCGGCAGGATATATAAAAGACAAAAAGAAGAAAGATGAGTAGAGTAAAAAGGTTTGCACATTAATAAAAAAAACACTTGCAAAATAAAAAATATGGTGTAAATATGGCTTTGGTCAACGGGGTGTAGCTCAGCCTGGTAGAGCGCTTGGTTTGGGACCAAGATGTCGCGTGTTCGAATCTCGTCGCCCCGACCAACATAAAAAAATAAAAACGGATACCTTTTAGGGTCCGCTGGTTCATCGTCAAAGTTGGGGGCAAGAGTAAAAAAATATAAAAAGTATAAGGGTTCATCGTCAAAGTTGGGGGCAAGAGTAAAAAAATATAAAAAGTATAAGTCATCAGTTTGACCTTTTTGTTAGTTAAGTTTAAGCACATAAAATTCGCACACGCAAGCGATAATTTTCAAAATTTCTAAATCCGTAC
>JAFUSH010000033.1 GCA_017471705.1 Alphaproteobacteria bacterium
AAATACGAGTATAGGTAATTTTATATTGACATCCCGATTCATAAAATTATGATACAGTTAATAAAATCTGAGGTATATAATGAAAAAATTTGTTTTGATTTTAGGACTTGTTTTGAGCTTAAGCACGAATGCTTGGGCAGAGGATTCTCAGACACTTATTTCTCGAGAATTTGACGGAATATACGGTAAATGCGAAGATATGATCATACCTATGAAAGAATTTGAAAAACCGTTGGAAAAGATATTTGGAGACCAACATATTGCCGGAAGAGTTATATGGTGTTTTTCAGATAAAATTAAGCAACACAGTAATTTGCAACAGTTTGAACTATACGAAAAAGCCAAACTCAAAGCGGAAAAATTTTTGGATGATTTGCTTTACTATAAGGGATATCTCAATTATACATCTCGTTCCGAATTAATGTATCGATACCAAAATTTTATCTATTATGCTCTGACAGAAGATAAGGATTTTGCATTTATAGAATCGAATAAAATAGATTGTCCGCTTAATGATAAAATAACTGAAGTACCGAAGTGTCTTAAACAAGATGTCTTAAAGATATGCAATATAGAGAGCCGTCGTCAAGTTATTTCGGCCCTAAACCGTTTGGATGAAATTACTTTTCAACTGTTAAAAACAATTACCAACGATGAAGATATATTAAAAAAATGGATGCAACAGTACTACAATATGATCTTGCATTTTGTGGTTTTAATTCGCGAAAGTGATTTAATGAATCCGCTTAATTCATTGATGTATATGAGGGATGTGTATTTATATGAAGAGATGAACGGTCTGGAACATATGGAAGCGGAAGAGTTAAAAGAACCATATCCGCTTCCTTTTCCATAAAAATTATTTAATTGGGTAATGCCTGAATCTATTCTTTAAACCTTTTTTATACCTATCTTCTAGTGTTTTTTGCCTGTTATTTATAAAAGTATTAAGTAATTCTGTATTACCTTGAACTGAATTAAAACCATTGATAGTTTGGCTACCAATACCACCTCCCACTCGAATATTTGGATCCACATTATTCTTTAATGTTTGTTGCCAAGCTATAGAGGCATTATTAGGATTGTTGACGTATGAATCATAGACTGAAAATGCCAGATTAGGATCATTGATGGCTTCAACCCGACTGTCTTTATAATATTGACACAACAGATTCATTGCCTGATCTTCGGTTAAGTATTTAACATTCGCGGGATATGTTTTCGCTAGATCATAATACTGTTTTCTATATGAATCTAATGCGCTTTGTGAAATACCATACTTAGTTGGTTGATCTGTTCCATACTTCTCAGGAGTAGCATAAGTGATTCCTCGGTTTTCTCCCTCGTTCCAACGAACTCGCTCTGCAAATGGTTTAAAACGCTCACTTTGATAACAATCATTTTCCAGAATGTCATTCGAGTAAGGTGAATTTACAATTTCTCTATTTTGAATTAAATTTGTATCTAATCCTCTTAAATGAGCCTGACCATATCGAGCAGTTAATCCCATATTCAGAGGTGAATTACTCAACTCCGAAAAGTCGGGAGTTTGATTCGTTCTATTGTTCATCCTTCTACTGGTATAAGATGTTTTCCCATAGCTGCTCAAATCATAACCACCGTTCCAAGGGGTTATGGTTTGATTATTACGCCATGGTGTTGAGGTTGTATACTTCGGTATTGCCGAAACGCTCCACGGCGTTGGCGTTTGACCTGAATATTGATTATTATAACTCATTCCTTGATTATTCAGCTGATTAGTAACATTTTGTATATTACCGCTGATGTCGGAACTGCCGAAGCCGTAGTTATTATCGGTGTTATCGCCCCAGAAGTTAGTGCCGTACTGCGGGTAGTCTTGAGTTATACCCTGATTGTTGTAATTTTGCATAAGTTGTTGTTCACGCTGTTGGCGTGCTACTTGATATTCTAATTCATCACGCCTTGAAAAACCTCGATGATTTACACCGTAACTGTCTACACCATCGTCCCCGATTTCATAACCCAACGGCGATTTATATTTTTCATACAAATCCATATTTACTTTCCTTTCTAAAAAAGTTAATCCAACATTACCTAAAAATAGGTAATTTCCTTTATTAAAACGGAGTGAGCTTATATTGCCTCCTTTCCCCTCGCTCGGTTACTCATACAGTTTCACGCAAATATCGCCGTCCCATTTTACAATAAGATTAGTATTATAAAAATCTTTTAAAGTCAAGCTAAAAATATTATTAAATAAGAAAAATGTGTTAATTTAAAACTAAACTTATAATTCTATACGATTCAAATATTCATAACCATATAACAGGTTATATACTTTATAAACAACGTAAACAATTATCGGTCAGACAAGTTTTTAATCAAAATTAATGCGCGGATCTACCAAGCAATAAGTTAAATCACTTATGAGCTTTAAGACTAACCCCAATAACGCGAAAATATAAAGTGTCCCGAAAACCACCGGATAATCTCGCGTGGTTATAGCTTCATACCCTAATAACCCCAGACCGTTAAGCGAGAAAATAACCTCAATCAAAAGCGAACCGGTAAACAGCATTTTTATCAAAAGCGACGGAAATCCGGCAATAATTATCAGCATTGCATTACGAAATACGTGACCGTATAATATTCTGTTTTCGGAGGCTCCTTTTGCTTTAGCCGTTAAAACATACTGTTTGTTTATTTCATCAAGAAACGAGTTTTTCGTCAGCATCGTCAGACCGGCGAAACCGCCGATTACCATAGTTATTACCGGCAATGTAATATGCCAAAAATAATCACCTATTTTTGCCCACACTCCGAGATTATCCCAATTATCCGAAACCAATCCACGTAAAGGAAACCATTGCCAATAAATTCCTCCGGCAAAAAACACTATAAAAAATACCGCCAATAAAAAGACCGGCATCGCCGAACCGACAATAACCATAAAGGACGTTATCGTGTCAAACTTAGAACCGTCTTTCTGTGCCTTTTTAATTCCCAGAGGAATAGCAATCAAATATATTATCAAAGTAGACCACAAACCGAGAGATATTGAAACCGGAAGTCTTTCTTTTATTAATTCAACAATGGTTTTATCGCGGTAGTAACTTTTACCGAAATCAAAACACAAATAGTCCTTAATCATCTTACCATAACGGTAATACCACGGCTTATCAAATCCGAATTGCTTTTCAAGCGCTATAACCAAATCCTCAGGCACTCCCTGCGCCCCGACATATTTTGAGGAAGAATTTTCCTGCGCCGAATTTGATTGTTGAATATCTCCGGTTCCGGTAATTTGCGACTTGGCATCGGTATTCATTCCGCGGTATTGCGCCAATACATAATCGACGGGACCTCCCGGAGCCAATTGAATAATGGCGAAATTGACGGTAATAATCCCCCATAAAGTAAACGGAATCAATAAAAGGCGTTTCAATATATATTGTCGCATAATTTACTCCTTCATCCACCACGTAAACGGCTGAAATCCCGTTTTAATATCAGTATCAGGCTGACCGAATTTATCCCAATAGGCAACTCTCGAATATGGAGAGTACCACTGAAAAATCATATAATTTTCACTGAGCAACACCCTGTCCAAAGCTTTAACATAAGCCATATAATCATCTTTTTCCTGAGCAGATACCAAACCTTTTATCAAATCATCAACGACTTTATTTTTAATGCCTATGATATTATTGCTTCCTTTTATATCCGCCGAGGCGCTGCCCCAATAATCGCGTTGTTCATTACCCGGAAGCTGTGACACCCGATATGAAATAATCGCCATATCAAAATCAAAATTATCTAACCGATTTTTAAAAATATTCACTTCCAAATTGCGAAACACCGCCTTTATTCCTATTTTGCGCAGATTTTCAATAAACGGCAACATAACTTTGGTAAACGTGGATCCGTTGGCAGAATTGCTTAAAATTTCTATTTCCAGAGGCTTTCCCGTTTTAAGATTGGTCATTTTGCCGTCAACAAAATCGTAACCGGATTCTTTAAGCAATGCCACCGCTTTTTTCAGATTTTGCCTTGAATCATAAATATCCGGATTAACCGTTAATTCATAAGGTTTGGTAAAAATATCAGGCGGCAATTCATCGGCATATTTAAGCAAAATTTCCTTTTCTTTACCTTCCGGTAATCCGGTTGCCTCCATTCCGGTATTGGTAAAATAACTGAACAGACGCTTATATTGATTATAAAACAGTTTTTCGTTTGCCCATTCAAAATTAAAAGCCAAATCAAGTGCTTTGCGCACTCGGTGATCTTTGAATTTATCACGCCGTACATTATAGGCAAAATTTTGTAAAACTGCCGGATTGTTATGCTCTATATTTTCCTTTTTTACTTTTCCGGATTTTATCAGTTCATTATCATAACCCGTCATCCAAATTTTGGCGATATATTCCTCTCTGGCATCAATATTACCTGAAAACAGCGCTTGCAATGTAACTGTGGTATCTTGATAATAGTCATAGCGAATTATATCAAAATTATTAAAACCGCGCTGTGACGGTAATTTTTTTCCCCAATAATCAGGATTTTTTTGCAACTCTACAAATTTGTTAACTTGAAAATCTTTTACCACGTAAGGACCGCTGCCCAACGGCACCTGCAATGTCGGTTTATCAAACTCCCGCCCTTCCCAGTCTTTTTGTGAAAATATGCTGAACTGCGCCAAAATCATCGGCAATTCTTTATTTTCGGTACCTTCCTTAAAATAAAAGCGCACTTCTCTTTCGCCTACTTTTTCAACGCGGTCCACATCAGCATAATACATCTTGTATATAGGTGAGCCTTTTTCCATTATGGCGTTAAAGCTGAATATCACATCATCGGCGGTCACCGGAGAATTATCTGAAAACTTAGCATTCGGATTTAAAATAAAGCCCACATACGATTTATCTTCAGGTAGGTCAAACTTCTCGGCTAACAGCGGATAAACCGTAAACGGATCATCGACCGGAGAAGTTCCCAATGTTTCAAAGCTCAGTCCGGCAACAAATGAAGCCGCCACTCCTTTAAATATGTAAGGGTTAAAATTATCAAATGTTCCGTAAGCCGGCAAAACTATTTTTCCGCCCTGCGGAGCATTCGGATTTACATAATCAAACTCCGTAAAATCTTCGCTGTATTTTGATTTACCGTATAAAGCAATATTATCATATATCGCGCTTTGAGCTATCGACGCCCAAGCACAAGCTCCCAAAAAACTAATTACCGTAATTATTTTCATCTGTCCACCCGCCGAAAGGATAAACCAAATCTTCGTTTTCGTCTTTATCTTTTTCATCCTGATTTTGTTCAGAAACTACCTTATCCGCATTTAACGACGGTTCAATTTTCTCTTTGGCAACAAACTCCGAAATATTTCGCGGCTGTGTAATTTTTAATTCCGTTTCTGCTTCTCGAGTTTTATTTTCTTCCGTTGCGTAATTACTTGCTTTGATACTGTCCAAAGTACTTCTTAAATGCCCGAAAGAAGGAGCCGAAGCCGGTATCTTAGGTTCAATATTTTCTCTTAAAGAAATTTCCGGCTCGCTCATTCGCGGGCTATAATCAAATCTCGGAAAATCATTTTCGTCTTCATTATCCTGCCTTCCCTGAAAACTGTTATGCAAGGCCTGAAAAAACGGATCTTCATCATTTTCATCAAAAACAGGCTCCTCTTTTCTGCGGAAGGGATTTATCCGTGAAAAGAATGACTCTTTTTTCGTTTCCGCCAGTTCTTCCTCAAACTCATCATTTTTATCCACGTTAACTATAGATTCTTCGGCTTTCGGCTCTTCCATAGTTGCCAATTTCAATGCCGAAGTATATTCGTTTGTTTTTTGAATAGCGGCATTTGTTTGAGAATAACGCATTTCTGCCGATATATTGAAATTATCGGCTCCTTCACTGAGCGGGGCGATAATTGAATAAACCTTGCCGAACACACCGCTTTCAATCATACGCACAAAAATGCGGTCCCTATCGTGTTTTTCCAAAAGCTGCAGCAAATTTTGGTAACGATAGCAAAATTCTAATAAAGAACCGCGAAAAACATTGTCTCTGCTTACTTTTTCTTTTACCCACGCATTAAAAGTGCCTTGATTTTTACTGGCATCCAAAACAGCCTTTCCCAAAGTCCAGCGCTCTCCTCTGCGTACCCTTTGCCATAATTGCTCAAGTTGCGCGGACGATGCAATATTGCAGCGTTGAATAATTTCACCCAATGCTTCATTCATATCGCTTATAAACATATCAAATTTGTTCAAGACAAAACCATCTTTAATTTCGTGCTCGGCATCAAGCATAACTCTGACCACTAAATCGGTATAGTCCTGATTTTTTTGCAATTGCGTAAGCAACTCGCTTTGTTTTCGGTTCATTCCGCGATTAATTAAAAATTGATTTACGTAACCGAAAATCATCCAAACAATCAAAATCGGTAAAAATACAACCGCCAAAAACATTAACATCGTTGACAAATCCTGCGACATCAAACGCTCATCAGACAATTTTGAATTGATAAACATCAGCGCATATATCAACCAACTGACCGAAGAAAAAACCGCACCGAAAAAAGCGAATACCAACATTTTTATACCTTCTTAATCTTATTTGGATACACATTATTTATTATTATAAAGATAATTAGCAAATTTTTTGTTAAAATAAGATACAAAGATTAACAGGTTCAAAAAAAAACTAAACATTTAAAAAAAATGTGCTAAACTGCCTCCGTAATTTTAATAACGAGGTAAGATATGAGTGAAAAAGAAACCGTTGTTTTGGATTTTGAAAAAACTATCGTTGAACTTGAAAATAAAATAGAACATTTGCAATCTATGGCCAAAGATGAAGACTTGGATATCAGTCGGGAAATCAAAAAGTTGCAGAAACACCTCCAAACTCATATAGAAAACGTGTACAAACACCTCACTCCGTGGCAAAAAGCCCAAATTGCCAGACATCCCAACCGTCCGCACTGCTTGGACTATATAAACGCTCTTATCAAAGATTTCACCTTATTGTGCGGTGACCGTTGTTTCGGCGATGATAAGGCTATGGTATGCGGCATCGGTTCTTTTGAAAACACTCCCGTAGTGATTATAGGACAAGAAAAAGGCAATGATTTAGATTCACGTATTAAATACAATTTCGGTATGGCTCGTCCGGAGGGATACCGAAAAGCTCAACGCCTGATGAATATGGCTGAAAAATTCAAATTACCGGTATTGAGTTTTGTCGACACTGCCGGAGCTTACCCCGGTATAGATGCCGAAGCCCGCGGACAAGCGGAAGCTATTGCCGCGTCCATCGAGAAATGTTTGCAAATAAAAACTCCGATTATTGCCACGGTTATCGGTGAAGGCGGTTCAGGCGGAGCTATAGCAATTGCCGTTGCAGATAAAGTTCTAATGCTTGAAAACTCCATATATTCGGTAATTTCTCCGGAAGGATGTGCTTCCATATTATGGCGTTCAGCCGAAAAAACTAAAGAAGCTACTGAAGCCTTGCACCTTACGGCTCAAGATTTGAAAAAACTCGGCATTATTGACGAAATAATCAGCGAACCTATCGGCGGTGCTCACCGTGATGCCAACCAAACCATTGAAAATTTGCGTCTGGCATTAAAGCAAAATTTGCAGGAGTTGAGTATGATAAATTCCGATAAGCTCAAGAAACAGCGTACCGAAAAGTTTATGAAAATAGGCTCTCAATTTGTGCAAGCAATAAAGCTTAAATAAAACATTTACGTTTATAAAATCAGTATCCGTGATTAAATTTTGGCATATTTTGTCATTTTTACTTGATTTCGGCAAAAAATAATGGTACAAATGATTCGCTTTAATAAATTTTTATTATATAACTTAAAAAAAAGCGTATGAAGAAAGAAATTTGTCCAGCAAAAACCAACGCCCTTGTTGCTAACAACAAGATGAATCAGGCAGTAATGAACTACAACGCCAATCACAAGCGTCAACTCACTGCCGATGGCAATGTGGTGGTGGCCAGTGTGATTATCTCTTCCGGTTCGGTGAAATTCGGTAAACAAAAGAACAACTCACCGAAAGATACGAAAAAGAATCGTTTCACCAATCCGGCCGGCGTTCCCATCCTCTGCTTTATGAAGAATGTCAACGCCAACAAGACGGTTATCGTCGGGATAAGGTCCGGCAAGGCCGACATTGTTGATCGGCGCTACCTGTCGATTAAGCACAAGGATATGAAGACGTTCAGAGTAAACGGAGTGTGCTACCATATCAAGGACACGGTCAACGGTCTGCCCAGATTCACAGCACATCACGATACGGCTCCGCGCCGCAACATAAGTACTGAAGAAATAGAATTTTAAATCTGCGCGTATGATTATTTTATCTGTAATTTCAGCAATGCCGATGACTCCTCCGCCCGAACCGCCGATAGAGTCAACCGTTTCCAAGGAAGCGTTAGCCGGCAAAGAGATTGAAATTGTGGAAGTAGATGAAAACGGTGAAACGTATTTTCCGTTTGTATTGCTTCCCCAAGATCCGGAAGTTGTCGTAGCAAAAAGAGTACCGACATCAAACACGGTAAAACGTGCTAAAGTGCATCGCCCGACAACACAGGTTATTCCGGAGAAAAAAGTATCCGCGTCGAAGTACAATCGCCGCGGAAATCGAAACCACTGACTTAAAAACGCCCAATCGGGCGTTTTTTTATTAGGGGCAGAAAAATTAATTTACGTTTTAAATTATTAAAAAGTTGAAAAATTGTTAATAAATTAGTATATACACATTATCAAACAGAAGGCCGAAAATGCGAATCGGGAAAAAATAAAATTATTATGCAAAATCAATGCGTTATTTCAAATAACCCAAATATATTAAATAATTTAGCAGAAAATTGAAATAAAAAATTTATGTCCAAAAATACCTGAAAAATGGCTTTTTTTGTATAAAATTTAAGAAAAAGTAAAAAAATACTTAACAAATGATTAATTTTCTGTTAATAATTGAGTCAGAGTTATGAATGTCTAAATTTTCAGGAAATTAACTGGAGGTATTTATGAAAAACTTATTTTATTTATCAATGTTGGTTTTGACTGCCGGCTTGACAGCTTGCGCCAGCGACGAAGCAAATGATAATCGTAACTATCGTTATGCAGGTCGTGGCGGCTGCGGCGGCGCTCTTGTTGCTGAACAACCGAAACCGGCTCCGATGCCAGTTCAGCAGGTTCAATATCAACCGGCTCCGGCAGCTGTGGCAGCTCCTACTCCTTGTGGCGGATGCCAAGCCAGAGAGTATACTGTAAGAACACCGGTTAAAGTTGTGTTCAAGAACACCACTTACCGCACGGTATATGAGCCGCGTACATTTGAAACAACCGCTTACGAAACTCGCCCTTATAACAGAGCAGAAGTTTGCGAAAGCGGAAACTGTGGTCAACCTGCTTTGGTTAGCCAACAGCCGATGTAATTTACTTTATTCTGGTAAATTTTCTGAAAATAAAGATTTGAGGGTAGCCTGAGTTACCCTCTTTTCTTTTTATTATATTATCGTTGGAATTATTTTTTATTCTGCCGTTATCGGGATTACCTAAAGCAGTATCCGATAATTTTTTATACGCCGAAATTAACGGATAAACTTATCCATCAAATGAATTATTTTTTGTTCTTTAACCTCTTCCTTTGGCGTAAAGTCGAAGAAAAAATCTCTGATATTCGTATTAACATTATTTTGTCGTTTACGACTCCTGACATCATATTTATGCTGTGACGTTGCCCCCGGCTTTATACCTCTGTTACCTATATAGGCTCCGGTCATAAAAGTCGTATCAACGAAAAATTTCTGTTTACCCAATGTAACCCTGTTCCAAGCGTGACCATATTCTTTCCGCACATCTCTGGTAGTGTAAAAACGTTTTATTCTATCCTGATTTTCCAAAACATACCCTCTGACACTCTCGACTCCGGATATATTAGCCATTTGGGCAAGTTCACTGAATAATTGCGCAAAATCACCGCAAATACCGGTTCTGTATTGCAAAACATCATATTTATACTGCATTTCTCGCTCACTGGCTTCGCCGTCATTATATTTATATCCGTCATAAGCAATATGAGAAGCAATCCAATATGCTATTGACTGCAGCTTATCATAATCATTACGATAAGGTCTGGTTAAATAGCGGGCAAGTGTTTGTTTATCATTGGCAACTCTGTCCGGAGCATTAAACGCATACGAGGCAATCCGCTCATTTCTCACGCCGGCACTTGCCGCAAACGAAAAAAATAAAACACAAATCATCTGCAGCAAAAGCCTTTTCATATTAAAAACTCCGATTATGAAACATTTTTCTGTGTCAAATCAGGCTTACGAGCAACCGTAACGTATCCGTAGACAGGAATCTCGGCTTCATTACGCAAAATGTGTCTTTCGCTTGATATAACTTTAAGCCCTGCACTTTTAAGCACCCTTTCCACATATGCCGGAGCGTGAACAAAGCGTCCGCTCGGTGCCATATAGAAATCTTCTTTGTTAATTTCGTTTTCGGAAAAAGTAAACACGAACAAGCCGTCAGGAGTTAAAGAACGAGCCACTCTGACAAAAGCTTTGGTTAAATCGCCGAAATACGTCAGCACATCAGACGCAACTATCACGTGAAAAAAGTATTCGCTGTTTTCCATATAATGACATAAATCATCACAGAACAACTCGGCATAAATCTTCTTAGCGCGGGCTATTTCCAGCATTTTTTCCGACAAATCAACACCTATCAAACCGCGCATAGTGGCAAATTTTTTAATTTTTTCACCGCACAAACCGGTACCGCACCCCAAATCCAAAATATGATATTTGGTAAATATTGATGTTTTCAAATTCTTTTCCAAAGCCTCTTTAATCAATTCCGGCGCCTGATATTCCAAATCTGCCAGCGTTTTCTCAAATTCCGGAGCAAACGAATCAAAGGTTTCCTTAATAAATTCACTGTCCGCTTCTTGCAATGCTCCGCCGTTAATCAAAGCATTGGCCATATGTCTGACAATTTTATCCTCAGGAAAGAACTTCAGCCATTTCGCCGCATATTTCTGCGCCAACTCTTTACTTTTTTCGGAATAGCACTCATAAAGCAAATACCCGAAATTGAGCTGCAAGGCATTCAGCGGCTGTGAAGAATTTTTAATATATCTCCACGCAAACAGCAGACAATTTTCCCAATCACTCAAATAATGATAGGTTTCACTCAAAGAATTAAACAAATCAACATTGCTTTCATCAAGCTCAAATGCTCTGGTATACATATCTATGGCTTTTTCATATTTTCCCATAGCATTAAGCGAATTTGCCGCCAGAATATGAGCTGAAGCGCTTGAAGGATGACGTTGTAAAGACTTCTTAGCAAATTCCAGAGCCAGCACATATTTACCTAAACAGTAATAAGTATTGGCAATATTAATCATTGCAATATAACTGTTAGGATTGTTTTTATACATTTCCTGATAATATTCAAGAGCTGTTTCATAATTTTCTTCACAGAACGCCATATTAGCCAAATTTTGCCAAGCAGAAGCATTCTGAGGATTAATGTCCAATGCCCTCCGAGCATAGTCTTCGCATTTTTCAAAATCTTTAAGTTCATAAAAAGTGGTAGAAAGGTTCAATAACGCCGCTTCCGATTTACGATTAATTTTCAGGGCTTCCGCATAATATTCAGCAGCTTTATTTTTATTACCGAGAGAATCATTGCAAATTCCGCAAGCTATAGCGTAGCTCTCGTTTTTAGGATTTCCCTGAAACAGAAGCTGATATATTTCAAGAGCTTTCGCATACTCTCTATTACCAAAGTAAACCGAAGCCTGATGCTCTAAATTTTCCACGTTACCCTCTTTTTTTCCAACTGGCGGTTAATATAACATACAATTATGCAAAATAAAAGTAAAATTACACATATTTTTTACAAAAATGTTAAAAAAAGTATTGACGGATAAAAATTATTATAGTAATAGAGGTTATTGTCGATGGGGTTGTGGCGGAATTGGTAGACGCGCCAGACTCAAAATCTGGTTCCTTCGGGAGTGAGAGTTCGATTCTCTCCGGCCCTACCATAAAAATTAAAAGCACTCGAAAGAGTGCTTTTAATTTTTCGTTTTCACGAAAGACGCCTGCGAACCTTCTGAATCTCATCAATCATCGCATTCATTTCTGCCTGCTGTTCACGCCGCATCTTTTCAAAATTTCGTCTGGTGCCGCGAGCGCTGTAATAGCAATATCCCAAACCAATTAAGCAAAGCAACGCCAGCAAGCTGATCGCAATTAAGACATAAGATGAAGTACCCCACTCTGTCTCCGGCAGCAAAACATACCAAATTCCGGATTGGCAGATAATTGATGCTGCAAGGCAAACATAAAATTGATTTCTGAGACCAAGCTCCGAGCGAAGCATAAAATCCTCGAAATCTTTGTCTGTGTAATAACAAGTCTTATTCATACGCACAATAGCTATTAATTATACAAATCCTTGGCGACATTGTAGCAATAAAAATAACAAAATCAAGTTATTTTGATTTACGGTTATAAATTATACCGTGTGCATAAACACTTCTAAACTTTTGAAAAAAATGTAAGTATTGCTAAAATACCTAAAATTTAATAACGTTATGAGGTTATGATGGCTGAAAATAAACAAAAAGAATTAGTTATATTGCAGGTACTCCCTGAGCTAAATCAAGGAGGTGTAGAATTAGGAACCATTGAAATTGCTTCCGAATTGCAAAAACGCGGTATCAAAAACTTTGTCGCTTCCGCCGGAGGACGTATGGAAGGTAATTTGGAGCGTTTAAAAGTAAAACACTTTACCCTACCACTTAAAACCAAGAATATTTTCAAAATATGGCTGAATTCCCTGCGTTTGGCGAAAATCATCAAAGAAAACGGCATCACCATAGTGCACGCCCGTTCACGCGCGCCGGCGTGGAGTGCTTATTGGGCGGCAAAAAAATGCGGTGTACATTATATGACAACCTTTCACGGTACTTACGGATTGGGACCTCGCGGAATCAAAAAAATTTACAATCAGGTAATGACTTTCGGTGAACGTGTAATTGCCATATCCAATCACATTAAAGAACATATTATCAAAAATTACGGCACCGATGAAAATAAAATTCGCTTAATTGCCCGTTGTGTAAATATGGAAAATTTTGATGTGGAAAACACTTCCGCCGAAAGAATGATTAAATTTTTGGAAGAAAATCAGATTCCTGCAGACAAACCAATTATCACCCTAATCGGCCGTCTAACCAACTGGAAGGGACAAAAATTATTGATTAACGCCTTAAATAAAATCAAGGATATGGATTTTCATTGTCTGCTAATCGGTGATGATCAAGGACGCACCAAATACAGTGATGAACTTCACGATATGATAAATCAATATGATATGGCTGATCGTTACACTTTTATTCGCCACGTTACAGATGTTCCGGCAGCAATGCTGGTATCTGATGTGGTGCTGTCGACTTCTGTTGAGCCTGAGGCTTTCGGCAGAATCGCCATTGAGGGACAGGCTATGGGACGCTTGGTTGTTGCTTCCGATATCGGCGGTTCCAAAGAAACGATAATTGATGGTGTTACCGGTAAATTATTTAAAAGCGGTGATGCCGATGATTTGGCAAATGTCATAAAATGGGCTCTTTCTCTTTCAAATGAGGAACGCGAAAAAATCGGTGCCGAAGCCGTAAAAAATGTAAAAGAACATTTTACAAAACAAATAATGTGTGATAAAACTATTTCGGTTTATGAAGAACTCATAAGCGAAAAGTAAAACAAAACTAATAGTGAAAAGGTAGAAAACTATGATTAAAATTAAGTTGCCTGACGGCAGTATTATGGAAGAAAAAGAAGGTATTTCCGGATTGGAAATCGCCAATAAAATAAGTTTAAGCTTGGGAAAAGCCGCTTTGGCCGTTTCCGTTAACGACACTTTGCAAGATTTAACCGCTCCTATAACTACCGATTCTACACTCACTATTATCACCGCTAAAGATAAAGACGGTTTACATATTTTGCGTCACTCCTGCTCTCACGTTATGGCAGAAGCAGTACAAGAACTTTGGCCTGATACTCAGGTGACCATCGGACCGGCTATTGAAAACGGATTCTATTATGACTTTGCACGTAAAGAACCGTTTACAACCGAAGATTTTGCTAAAATTGAAAGCAAAATGCACGAGATAATTAAGCGTGATGAAAAAATTGAGCGCATTGTTATGCCGCGTGAAGAAGCAATCAAGTTTTTCAAAAATAAAGGCGAACATTACAAAGTTGAAATTATTGAAGATTTGCCTGAAGGAGAAACCATCACCCTTTATCGCCAAGGTAATTATACCGATTTGTGCCGCGGTCCGCACGTACCGTCAACCGCCAAAATCGGCGATGCTTTCAAAATCACCAAAGTTGCCGGTGCTTATTGGCGAGGTGATTCCAACAATGAAATGCTGCAAAGACTTTATGCAACCGCGTGGGCAAACAAAAAAGATTTGGACGCATATCTGACAATGCTTGAAGAAGCGGCAAAACGCGACCACCGTAAACTCGGCAAAGAAATGGATTTATTCCACTTTGAACCGGAATATGCTCCGGGCGCTGTATTCTGGCACGATAAAGGTTACAAAATTTATCGCAAGTTGATTGAATATATGCGCAACCGCCAAGAGCATAACGGTTACAGTGAAATTTCCACACCTCGTATTATGGATAGAGTATTATGGGAAACTTCCGGTCACTGGGACAAATACGGAGCGCATAACTACTCCGGTAAAACCGAGGACGGACGTGTATTCTGCGTTAAGCCGATGAACTGCCCTGGCGGATTATTGGTTTATAAACAAGGAGTAAAATCTTATCGTGATTTACCGCTCAGAATAGCTGAATTCGGAAAGGTTAATCGTTATGAAGCATCAGGTTCTCTGATGGGGTTGATGAGAGTGCGTGAATTTACGCAAGATGATGCGCATATCTTCTGCACTCCGGAACAGATGGAAGATGAATGTATCAATACGATGAAACTGATTTTTGATATTTACAAAGATTTTGGATTTGACAATATCAAGATATATCTTTCTACCCGACCGGACAGCATTTATCGTATCGGTTCCGATGAAATTTGGGATTTATGCGAAAACTCTTTGGCTCACGCATTGGAAAAACACGGTTACGCGTATGAAATCAATCCGGGGGAAGGTGCTTTTTACGGTCCGAAGCTGGAATTTATATTGAAAGATGCTATCGGACGTGAATGGCAATGCGGTACCATTCAGGTAGATATGAATTTGCCGGAACGCTTTGATATATCTTACATAGGTGAAGACGGCGAAAAACATCGTCCGGTAATGTTACACCGTGCTTTATTCGGTTCAATTGAACGCTTTTTAGGTATATTGATTGAGCATCACGCCGGTAAATTACCTTTATGTCTGTCGCCGTTGCAGGTAGTAGTCGCTCCGATTGTTAATGAATTTGACGATTATGCAAAAGAAGTGGCTCAGGAATTGGATAAAGCGGGATTAAAAGTTGAAACTGATTTGCGTAATGAAAAAATAAATTACAAAGTTCGCGAACATTCATTATCCAAAATTCCGGTAATTGCCGTTGTCGGTGCCAAAGAACAGGAAAACCGCACGGTTACGGTTCGCCGTTTGGGTAGTGAAAAACAAGAAGTTGTTTCACTCAATGATTTTGTAAAAATGCTCAAAGACGAGGCACAAATTCCGCATCGCTTTGAATAAAACGCAACCAAACATAAAAAAACGATCACTTTAACGGTGGTCGTTTTTTTATGCAATCTCGATAAAATTTTATATTATTTTTAAACACTTTTGCATTATATGTTAAAAGTGTGGAAATTTATTTGTAACAAAGGAAATAAGAAAATGAAAAAGACAGCTGTTATCGGAGCCACCGGCGGAAAAGGAAGAGAATTATTGAATATATTGGAAGAAAACGGTATTTCATCTGAAGAAATTTTTGCCGTTGACGTAGATTCTCCGCTTGGAACCCAAATTTCTTACGGAGAAGATATTGATATGGATGTATTCAACTTAAGAGATTTTGACTTCGGATCAGCTAAAATAGCTGTCTTTTGTACTTCGGAAGAAGTAACCAAACATTATGTTCCGCGTGCGTTGGCAAAAGGAGTCTTTGTCATAGATTGCTCCGGTGCTTATACAACAGATCCGGATGTTCCGCTGATTATATCAGGATTAAATGATGAAAAAATTTCCGAGGCAAAAAAAGGTATCATAGCAGTCCCATCTCCACAGGTAACCCAAATTTTATTACCGCTGCAAAAGGTAATAAAACAAAATAAAATCACCAGACTTGTAATAAATACTTATATGTCAGCTTCTCTTTACGGGAAAGACGCGATGGATGAACTTTTCAATCAAACTCGCAAAATATTTATGAATGAACCGTTGGTGGACGACGAAGAAATTTTTCACAAACAGATTGCTTTTAACGTATTGCCTCAGGTCGGAGAATTTATAGGAGATGAAACCAAACACGAATGGGCAATGAATGTAGAAATTAAAAAAATAACAGATTCGGATATAAGAGTTCACGCTAATTGCGCTTTTGTCCCTTCTTTTATCGGTATGGGAGAATTTGTTAACGCGGAATGCGAAAAAGAAGTCGATATTGACAATATCCGTAACCTTATGCGAGATACATCGGGTGTTATTGTATTTGATAAGCACGTTGATTGCGGATACGTATCTTTAAGCGATATTCAGGGGGAAAGCGATGTTTACGTAAGCAGGCTTCGTCAGGATATTTCGGTTGAAAACGGTTTCAGTTTTTGGTGTGTAGCCGATGATTTACGAGCAGGAACCGCCAAAAACGCCTACAATTTATTAAAATTGATTTTGAAAAAATAAGGAATGCTATGAAAAAAAGTTATATTAAAATACTTCTGATTCTTCTGATTTCAATTGTATTGAATTTCGGCAATATCGCACTTGCCGCAAATAACAATGCAACACAAAGCAAAGAGCCTGAAATTCTCACCGATGCCGAAAAGTCCATTATATCTGTTGATTTTGTTGCCGCTAACGAAAAAATTAAACAGATTCAAGAAGAACTGAGTCAAGACACTATTTCGGCAGAAAGCATAGATGAATATGTTTCTTATTTGAGCAGTATAGACGCTCAATTAATAGAAGACCGCAAAGATTTATCGAAACAAATAAAATTCATCCAAAAACAGCTTGATGTATTCGGAGAAGCTCCCAAAGAAGGAGAAAGCGAAGATGAAGAAGTTACGATGCAACGTTCCCAATTAATGCTGAAGATGTCCGCATACGATAAGATAATCAAAGAAATAGACCTTTTATTGGTGCAGATTGAAGATTTAACAGGTAAAATATTAAATGTCCGCAATCAAAAAATTTACGGCGATTTAATGACAAAACAATCAGCAATGATAAACCCTCTGGTATTTTTCCGCGGCATAAAAGCCTACGTTATTTTCTTCTGGGATGTCACCAAATCTCCTATTGTATGGTACAAAAATCTTCCGCAAGGTCAGCGTTCATACGCTTTACTGAGTATTATAACTATGTTTATGATTTTAATGGTTGCCCTGATTGCAGCTATTTTCCTGCGTAAATTTATTCTAAAAAATTGGGGATACACAGATGATATAAAAATGCCTCATTTTAATCGTAAAGTTATAGCTGCCATAGCGGTTGCCATTGCAAGAGGATTGATTTTTGCTTTTTTGGTAAGCGGCTGTATTTTATGGATGATAAGTACAAAAATCTTCGGTGATACCCTGCTCAATACGGTATTGATGACGGCCGCATTTACTTGCTTGCTCGCTATTGTGGAAGCCACAATTTCCCGCGTTACGTTTGCCCCTCATTATCCGAATTGGCGTCTGGTAAACATTCGCACTGAAAAAGCTGTCAGATTCACTCGTATGATTTTTTGGTTCATTATCATTAATTCTATTGCGGCTTTTCAAGTTATTGTCGCCCAAAAAGAAGAATATTCTACAGATACCGTTCATTTTGTAATGATGATGTCGGTAGCTGTAAAAGCATTTTTTCTGATGTGGTTTGCCAAAATAACGTTTGATACGTATAAAGATGAGAAAAAATCCGAAAATTATGAAACTATGAATGAAGAAGATGAAGTTTCTGTCGACCGTGGTTTCAAAATGATTTTGTTCAGTTATCTTTGCTGTTTTATCATTTTTGCTCTTTCCTTGGTCGGCTATCCGGAGCTTTCATTATTTATTTTCAATCACATAATTTTGACTCTTATCATTATAGGTGTTTTCGAAGTCATCCGCCGCTCGTTTATTGATATTACCAAAAGATTGATTGTAGCCGGACCGTGGATGAAAAAATATCGCAGCAGTAAAAAATTCATCGGTAAAATGGAATTTTGGTTAAAAGTTCTGATTAATCCTATTTTCATTCTGATTCTGATATTTACTTTGCTTAATATATGGGGATTGCCGGGTGATTTTATGTTACAGGCTTCACGCAAACTGCTGTTCGGATTTAAAATCGGCGGTATAGAAATATCTATAATAGCAATAGCCTTGGGAATTGCCGTTTTCTTCGGCTCATTGGCGGTTATGCGTTTTGTACGCGTTCACCTTGCTACGAATGTTTTGGCTCGAATAGATATGGATGACGGGGTAAGGCACTCGCTTATATCCGGATTTAGTTTCCTCGGTTTCATTATTTCAATACTTTTGGCGGTCATTGCCGTGGGTATTGATTTAACCAACCTCGCGTTCATCGCCGGTGCTTTATCCGTAGGTATCGGTTTCGGTTTGCAAGATGTGATTAAAAACTTGGTTGCAGGTATTATCATTTTATTGGAACGTCCGTTTAAGGTCGGAGATTGGGTAATGCTTAACGGCACTGAAGGAACCATTAAGCAAATCAATATTCGTTCAACCGAATTATTGGCATTTAACAAAACCAGTGTCATAATTCCGAATGCAACATTAATTTCATCTTCGGTTACCAATATGACGCACGGAGATGCTATGTCCAGACAAAGCGTAGCAGTCGGCGTATCTTATGGCAGTAATCCTGAACAGGTTAAAGAAATATTGTTGGAATGTGCAAAAAAGAATCGTAAAATAATGACATCTCCCGCACCGTATGTTTTATTCAAAGATTTCGGTTCCAGCAGTTTAGATTTTGAGCTTCGTTTTTATGTAAACGATATATGGAAAGGATGGTCTGTTCCAAGCGAATTACGTTATGAAATATTCAGTCGTTTCCAAGAAGAAAACATAGAGATTCCGTTCCCGCAAATCGTTATTAATAAACCTAATTCAGATATTAAGGAAGATTTGTCGCAAGAAAAAGACGGAGTAAATGAAAATTAATGCTTGCAAAATATGACAAAGTGTTTTATCTATAACTTTGTTATGCCGCTTTAGCTCAGTTGGTAGAGCAACGCATTCGTAATGCGTGGGTCGGGTGTTCGAGTCTCCTAAGCGGCACCAATAAAAAAGCACCTCGAAAGAGGTGCTTTTTGCGTACTGAAGAGAGACCGAACAACCGACCCACACGGGTCGGGTCGGAGGAAAGAAAACAACATATGGATGTTGTTTTCTGACGACGAGCGAAGTTCGCTTTTGAGCAAGGAAAGTGACAACGACCGCGGCGAAAAAATCGCGAACAAGTGACCGATACGAGCCGAAGGCGACGTAAGAAGCGAGTCTCCTAAGCGGCACCAATGGCAA
>JAFUSH010000070.1 GCA_017471705.1 Alphaproteobacteria bacterium
GTACGGATTTAGAAATTTTGAAAATTATCGCTTGCGTGTGCGAATTTTATGTGCTTAAACTTAACTAACAAAAAGGTCAAACTGATGACTTATACTTTTTATATTTTTTTACTCTTGCCCCCAACTTTGACGATGAACCAGGCAGAGATTGCGTCACACGATACTTCGTATCGGTTCCTCCTTCTCATTCGTTTGGCTTTCAGCCTCACCGGCACACTCACGTGTGCCTCTCATTCGGCGTCGAACTCTTTTTCCCAGAGTTCGAATCAAAAAAGCGCCGCTTCGGGCGCTCTTTTCAACAATTGGCGGAAAGGCAGAGATTCGAACTCTGGGAGGGATCGCTCCCTCGACGGTTTTCAAGACCGCTGCATTAAACCACTCTGCCACCTTTCCATACTAACACTGTTTACCTCAGTACCTCAAGATGAAAACCATCCTTTGAAACTTCGTTTCAACGACGGTATTGGCTCAAATCGGCATTTCTTCGAAATCTCCGCTTTTCGCCTATCTGCGCTTCGCTCCGATTCCAAGACCGCTCTAATTAAACCACTCTGCCACCTTTCCATACTAACACTGTTTCCGTGTTTATGCCGTTGCGAGACATATACCAAAACAAACAGACAGCATCAGCAAATACAAAAGCTTTTTGACATACTATAGAATAAATGTCAAGCGTTTTTTATCGTTCAAAACCGGATTTTTGCAATGATGGCGCCGAAAGCGCGGAATTATAGCTGTTTATAAACTTGTGTCGATTCGTATAATTTAATTCAACACCATTATGAGAAACCTCAAATTTCCCTTTAGAAGCGTTTAATTTTGTACCGTCCGGAAAACTAATTGTAGCTCCGTCATAACCATAATTAAATCTAATATTTAACTTCTGTGAATTTGCCAGCGTTATGCTGTCTTCAACCACTCTGCACTTATTATCGGTGCGCAATCTATGTCCTTTTGCCGCCACAAAAATCTCATTTCTGCCGATTTCTCTGTTTTTGCCTTTATCGGAAAACTTAGTAATTTCAAAAGTTTTATCGGTAAACATTTTATTATCGCCGAAACGAAAAAAGTTATGTTCTTCTCTGTCAAAACAAATTCTCGAACCATCAGGAAAACATACTTTCTGACGTTTCAAATCAATATATATTCCGTCAGACAAACAACAATCCGCAACCTCATTATCATACCAGTGCAAATTTACCGAATGTTGCGAATTTTTCTCTTTTTTATTTTCCGCATTCCGGAAATTGCCTGTCAGCAAATCATTACCTTCTTTATCTCTGCGGCTTAATATTTGCTGAGCTTTGGCATCAACACGCACCTGCAGTCCGTCATTATGCACCGCCAAAAATGAACCGTCGCTTTGTTTTGTAAAAATCGGGGTATTTAAGCGAATATATTCGCTCAAATCAAAAACATCTTTACTAAAATCCCCTTCTGATGCTTTAGTCAATCCCTCCCTCAATTCATCACTGAAATAGTTATGGCTCAAATTATTACGTAATTTCCGATATTCACACCACGTATCATATTGTTGACGGGAAAGAACATTTTTCTTAAAATAATTCCACGTTTCATTGCGATTAAACTCCAGTCCTCGATTAAAGCAATACCCCATCATATCCGTTTCTATATGATTATATAAACTTAAATACCAACTGCGCAGAAAATACATATCTTCCATTTTTGAAAACATTTTCAGATCTTTTATATCCAGATGATCTAATATTTGCGTCTGCGGTACAACTTTATTTATATTACCGACCAAAGATTTATGCTTGTCGGAAGTAAGCTGATAATTGGTACAAACCATTGCCGCATTATCCGGATTTTCTTTCTTCCACTGTTTCAGACGTTCCACAAATTTAGAATTACTTTCTCCGATTTCACGCACCAAAAAATTAGGATATATTTGTTTTAATAAAGTTTGCATCTGTCTGGCCGCATTCAAATATTCATCTATGCGTTTTGACATTGTTTTATCGAAAAATAATCCGTAAGATAACTTATATTCCCGCCGTACCTCATCATATTTTCTATCGGTATTGGCCGTAAATTTTCCCACGCCGTCCAAGCTATCCCATTGATGACGCATTAAATGGCGTATATTCATATAATGGCGCATCATTTCCGCCGAACTTATCAAATTCTCATTTTCGGCTTTTTTCCACATTTCATCTGCTTTATCATCCGGAAAAAAGCCGTGCAGAATTTCTTGTGTTTTGTTGCTGTATAAACCCATTAAATCCAATATTTTATTTTCAAAATTAGATAATGTTTCCATCACGAGTGTTTTCCGCATAACTTTTCCCATAATGGTGTGAAGTTTTTTCTCATCATATTTACGCGCGAAATCACTGTAATTATTATCAAAATAATCACAAATATTAAGCAACACTCTGAATTCTGCTTGCATATCGCGATTACCCAGAGCCTCATCCACCGGCATATCTTTGTATTTTTCACCTGTGTATACGGCTCTGAATTTACCGTCAATCAGCAAAACCGCATCTTTCATCTTTTGTTCGGGAATATAGGCAACATTATATCTTTCAACCAAACAAGGTAAGTCCAAATCGATGGAATTTACCTGATACTTTTCCGAATAATATCTTACCTGAGGAAGAGAGGTATCATTTTTTTCATTTGTATGCATCAATGACATATATGTATATTTACTTGAAGTCTCTTCCAAACCTTTTACAAATTTTTTATATTCATCAACTTCATCAATGTCGGCATACCTGAATCTCCACGGCAAGGCATCGGTCAATCCGCTTTCCCACTGGTGTCTGTGGATAAACATATACGATAAATGGTCATAATCATTATTTTGCAAAGTTAATTCCAAACCTCTGACAAAATACATATAATCTTGATATATACCCAACAGTTCTTTCTTTTGTTTGGGCGTCATTTGTAAAACATATATGTTTACCGACTGCGGCATTATGCATTAATCCTTTGTAAAATAAAGAAAATATAGCCGCCTTATATAACGTTTTTTTTGCTTTGTCAATATTACCTGTTTTCATTTTTAAGAAATATTAACTACTGAATTATAAGATACACATACAAGGAGGAACAAACTATGAAAAAATTTTTATTATCTTTAATATCGGGTGTTTTATTGGCCTTTAATGCGCAGGCTTATGATCCCGAAAACGTTTTGGTTTTACAATTGAAAGACGGCAATGTCTTGATAGAAATGTATCCGGAACTTGCTCCGAATCACGTTGCCAGAATTAAGGAATTGGTTCGTCAGGGATTTTATAACGGACTTAATTTTCACCGTGTAATTGACGGATTTATGGCGCAAACCGGAGACCCTCGCGGAAACGGAACCGGCGGAAGCGGTCAAAACATTAGAGCCGAATTTAATAATCTGCACCACGGGCGCGGAACCGTATCTATGGCACGTGCCGCAAGTCCGGATTCGGCTGACAGCCAGTTTTTTATTTGCTTTGATGAAGCCGGATTTTTGGACGGACAGTACACGGCTTGGGGAAAAGTAATTGAAGGTATGGAATATGTGGATAATATCAAACGCGGTGATGAAACGCGAAACGGCACCGTAGATAATCCTGACAAAATTATATCTATGTCGGTTCTGGCTGATTTGAAAAGATAGCCGCATATTTGAACAATTGTTTTATAAAGAGCGAGAAAATTCCCGCTCTTTTTTTGTTTCTGTTTAAATTCACCACATCAATTCTGCAAAAAACGTCAGATGAACTACCTATTAGTATAACAATAAAGTCATCGCTCGCTTTGCCTTTGGGCAAATGCGTCCGGCAATTATCCGATTAAATAACACAGAAGCAACGCTATTTTCCTTCGTCATACTGAGCCACATTGGTGGCGAAGTATCCAACAACGCCGACGGCGTTGTTTCGTTCCGCCGGAACGAAATGGATTCTTCACCCATTCGCTATGCTCAGGGTTCAGAATGACGAAAAAGAGGAAGCAACGCTGACGCGTTGAAAGAACAGATTCCTTGAC
>JAFUSH010000034.1 GCA_017471705.1 Alphaproteobacteria bacterium
CGACTTGTAGCGGCAGCGGAACCGGTCGTTATTGGAGCTATGGTTCTTGGACAGATAGTACGTCCTGCTCCGGCAGTGGAAGTTATAGCTATAGTGCCTGCAGCTACAGTGGTTGGACTAATTGCTCGAAGAGCGCTTGTGGATCAGGAACTTGCACTTTTGTAAGAGGTGGAACTACTCCTTGCTCGCAAGTTTGTTACAATGGTACCTGTTGTTCACCTAGAGTAGGCTCACAAACAAGTTGTATAACACTTGGTAGCGGAACAAAGGCAAGTTCACCAATTACTGTAGATGTAAATAATAATTGTGGTTCGACAACTCCTCAATGCTATCAAGTATACTGCAGTAACGGGGCGACAGGATTTACACATCTTTCAGCAGGTTCAAGTTGTAGTAGCGGAGTAATTGTTACTTTAGGAGACGGATCGATAGCTTGTTGCGGTGCTGCAAGTTCTGGTACTGGCTCAGGTTCAGGTTCTGGTGGAACTTCAGATCCTTGTTCTGGTTCAGGAGGAACAAAAGCCAAATATTCAGAAATGGGTGCAACCTGTGCGCGGTTAGGAAAGACTATGAAAACCTATAAGAGCATAGACAGTACTTATGGTTGTTTAGGCTGTATTTAATAAGATGTAATATTTACGCAAATATTAGTGCAGGCGGTATGCCGCCTGCACTCTCCCAAGAGAGTGAGGTTAATTACTAACTGAGTTACATTGAACAATTAAGCAAAAAAGGTGGGTGGATTTATCCCACCTTTTTTGTACTTCTGTCATTCATTTTTCACCGTCATTCCTCGCACGGCGCGGCGCGTCCGTGCGTCAAGGAATCTGTTCTTCCAACGCGTAGCGTTGCTTCTGTGTTATTTAATCGGAAGACCCTCTGACGTTTTCTGACGAAAACGAGGGGTGACTCTATTATTGCTAGCGCAATCGAGGAGTGACTTTATTCCACCTTTTTTGTGCTTCTGTCATCTTGAGCCCCTTTATGGGGCGTCAAGATCCCAGCAACACAGACAATGTTGCAGTAGATTTTGACGGGCATTCGCTAAACGCTCCGCCCTCAAAATGACAGGAAGTGACTTTTTGTACTTAACTGTCATTCTCGGGCGAGCGTAGCGAGAACCGAGAATCCCCTGTGACAAGGACATTAGCTGAGATCCTCGGTCTGAAACCTGCGGTTTCATCCAAGGGTGACGATAGAAAGGGGGGCAAATATGACCATAAAAAGAGTCTGATTGCCAAATGATTACGTAAACCCCATCCTCTTTCTAAAATGATATTATTTTTCATTGAATATTAAATTTTTTGCGCTAAAATCAGAGTGTAAGGAGATAAGATGTCTGATGATAGAATGAAAAAATGTCCGGAATATTGCCCGTTTTTGATGGCAAACGGTACTTTTTGCGAATTGTTTAAGCGTACGTTGCAATGTTCGCACGGAATGGCGTTTAAATGCGAAGATTGTTTGAATCCGGAACAGAGAATGAGCTCGTATAAATCATTGGGTTTGAGCGTGGACAGCCGTGCCGAAATGTGGCAAAAAGCTATAGTTAAACACAATGAAATAGAACTGGGTAAACGTCGTCAAGAAGAAATAGTACGCAAAAAGTTTTCCGAGTTCTTGGAAGATAAATTCGGCTCGCGTCCGCCGTTGTCCGGAAACGCGTTTCTCAAAAATTTAATCATTAACATTTATATGGTCCTTGATGCTACCGAGCGCAATATGATGATGACTTTGCTTAACAGCCGTAAAGGCGATGTTTTGGTGGAAGCTATAGAAAAAGCTCCTAAAGATGAAAGTCTGCTTCGTAATGTCCGCCGAGAACTTGATTCGGAATTTGCCGAATATCAGCAAAATGTGCAGAAAATGCAATACCAGAATATAAATATGAATGCAAAATAATTTGTTGATTTTTTGTCAATTATAGTGTAAACTGGCGTCAATTTAAGGCAGGGAGAAACTTATGACAACTGAGTCTTTATTAGTCAAAACCAAAGATAATTACGTGGTGGTGCTAACAATAAACTACGCAAATGACGCCGAAAAATTACGCCTTACCGGACAGTGCGAAAACTATTGCCGAAGCGTAAATTTTAATGACGTGGATACGCAGAGATTAAGTTCTTCCAATATTACATACGATTCGGTTAATACCGAATTTTTAAAAAGCGAAATAGCCGGTTATCACTATCAAAAACAACCGGAAAATTTTGTGAATGAAATGAAAGACAATAACTTTCCTGCCAAAGTTATGAAACCGAATGTTTTGCATTTTGATTCTCGGTTGCCGGACAGTTTCTTTCCGCCGATGATTAAAAATACCGGATATAAAGTGGTGCCGGAAGATGAATTTTATAAGGTGCGTTATAATTCATTTAAAGGTAAATATGAAATAGTTAATCCTAAAATCAGACGCGCGCAGGTGGATTATAACAAAAAAGAGTTGTCGATTGTTCGCAATCATTTTGAATTTGCTCCGAAAGATTACGCTAAATTGCAGACGATGATTGCCGATTATAACGCCAAAAAGCAAAATAATCCTAAATTAAGCCTGCTCGATTATGCGAGAAGCATCAATAATACGAAGGATTTAAGCCTGTTTACTATTTATGCAAGAGAGCAGGAAAATGTTAATCATTTGAATGCTACGATTTCTCACGAATTGAAACACATAAAAAATATGATATTTACCGACGGTTTAGGGCTTAAAAAAGATTACAGGCTGATGAGCGTCGATAATATGTATAGAATTTGCGTGGAAAACGAGCGCAGTTCGTATTTGGATCAATTGGTGTTTTGTTTGAATAAGTATCTTAAAAACGGCGACTATAATGATTTCAGTATGTTTGATGGTGAATCGCAGGCTTGCGCCAATCATCTGAAAACATTGCAGACTAAAGAAGAGCGAATTGCTTATGCCACAAATTGGCCGCTCTTGGTTGAAAAAATGCTTAAACAATTTAACAGTTCGCATAAAGCGTATTATGACAAAAATCAATTTAAGGGAAATTTGAAAAGTTATGCCCAAACCGAGCCGATGTCGGCGCTTCCGGATGATAATGCTGAAACTTTCAAAAAAATACGCTCACTTTATTATCACTATATGATTTATAATCCGGCAACCGGTAGAGAAGAAAGCGTTAATTTGGCAAAATATATCACACCTGATTTGGAAGTGGGAATATCTTCCGATAATCGCCGTAAAATAATTGCTCCGGCTGAAGAAATATTAAGAGAAAGACGTAAGGATTTTAACAATAAACTAAACGCCGGTGAAATAAATATCGACTTGGTGGGACCGGCAAAAGCTTTAATGCGCGGTAATCTTAAATCCGATTCTTTTATTAATGAAGTGGATAGTATTAATGTCGGAATTTTGGTGGAAGAAGAAAATAAACCGGAGGGAAATAATAATCACCCTGCTTTGCCTTCTGTTCCGAGTATTCCTGATGACAAGGCGTATTGGAGTGACGGTTTGCAAAGGTATTGGAGCAAGTTCGAAGGGTATCGGGAAATTGCGAAAAATAACATTGAATATACATTCAAAATTAATGACACTAAACTGAAATATACCGATAAAAATCACGTTAACGTCAGTTCTAATGCTGATTTTGAATTATACGTCAAATTGTTAAAAGAACCGAGCGGTAAAAATAACGTGATAGAGTTTGCTCCGACTTTGAGCAAGGAACAGGCTTTGATGCTGTATATTGCTTGCACTAATTACGGTCGCAGAATGTCGGGCAAAGTGCCGACCGATTTATCGAGTATCGAGCGATTGCAAGGTATTCCGGCGGCGGAGATGAATAAATTTAATCATAGGACCGGACGGGGCGGACAAAGTCAGCAGGTAGCTCAATCTATATTGACACCAAGGGTTCAAAGAGGTTTAAACAGAGCAGGTTGAGGCAATCTCCGTAAATGACCGATAAGTGCATAATTTACAAAAAAATGAGTTACGTGTCGCAAACAGTGATAAAACCTCTCAGCGAGTCTAAAAAGCGCCTTTATTTTGATTTGGGGATTTTTAATACAAATGGATAATAAAACAATATATGCTCTTTCAACAGTGTTCGGAAAATCCGGTGTAGCGGTTTTTCGTATCTCCGGAAGTTCGGCATTTAAATTTTTTGATGCAATGACAAATTTTAAGTCGTCGGAAATTGAAAGCCGAAAAATGTATTATATGCCGGTTTTGGATATTGATTCACGTGAAACATTGGATAAATGTCTGGTGGTTGCATTCAAAGCCCCCTGCTCTTTTACCGGCGAAAATACGGTGGAAATTAATTGTCACGGCTCTAAAGCCGTTATTCGCAGTATCAGCGAATCATTGTCTGAAATAGCCGATTTTCGAATGGCGGAAGCCGGTGAATTTTCCCGTCGTTCTTTTTATAACGGTAAAATGGATTTAACCGAAGCTGACGGTTTGGCCGATTTGATTGATGCTGAAACTCGTTTGCAACAGGAAGTTGCTCTTAAACAAATGGGTGGAACGCTGTTCAATCTTTATGAAAACTGGCGTGAAAGGCTTGTTTCTTTACTTTCTTATGTTGAGGCATATATTGATTTTCCGGACGAAGATATTCCGCAAGACACTGTTTTTAAAATAGAGAACAATGTATTTAAAATTATTGAGGAAATAGAAGAGCATTTGCAGATTAACAAAGTTGAAGAGCGTCTGCGCGACGGATTTCAAGTTGTTATATCCGGTCCGACCAATGCCGGAAAATCGAGCTTGATAAACACTATTGTCCGGCGCAATGTTGCGATTGTTTCCGATGTTGCCGGCACTACCCGTGATGTAATAGAAGCTTGTGTTGATATTAAAGGTTTTCCGGTTATTTTTTCGGATACCGCCGGACTTAGAGAATCTGATGACAGTATCGAAAAAATAGGTATTGACCTTGCTCGTAAAAAAATTGCGGACGCTGATTTCAATATATTTTTGTTTGACGCCGAAAATACCGAACCGGAAGTTTTTGCCGACTATTTATCAAATAAAAATAACTACTTATTGGTAGCAAATAAAAGTGATAAAATAAGCGAAAGCCGTCGCAAAGAATTGCTTGAAAAAGGATGTATTCTGATTTCTGCAAAAAACAATGATAATGTCGAGGCGATAATCAATGCTTTGTATAATTGCTTTAATGATATGTATTCGCCCTCTTGTGCCTGCTTGATTACCCGTCAACGCTATAAGGAAGCGTTGTCCGAGTGTTTGAGTAATTTAAGACGCTTTAACTTAAGTAAGGAAATAGAGCTTTCTGCCGAAGATTTGCGATTGGCTTGCCGTGAAATCGGTAAAATTACCGGCAGAGTAGAGGTTGATGAAATATTGGATAAAATTTTCAGCAGTTTTTGCATAGGTAAATAATACTGTATTTAAATGACTCAAAATCAACGGGTTAATTCTTTTGCTTGAATCAATAAATTAAATTTATTTTGAACAGTGTATTTAAATGCGCCGATTGATATTTTATTTGCAATTAATGAGAAATTGTGATTTATTGAGGCGAAAATAAAGAGGTGAAAATGAGTGATTTGTATGATGTAATCGTTGTCGGCGGTGGTCACGCCGGTTGTGAAGCGTGCGCTGCTGCTGCCAGAACCGGTGCCAAAACTTTACTGTTGACGCATAAAAAATCGACAATCGGTGAAATGTCTTGCAATCCTGCCATCGGCGGATTGGGAAAAGGTCATTTGGTGAGGGAAATTGATGCTTTGGACGGGCTTATGGCAAAGGTTATCGATAAGGCCGGCATTCAATTCAGAATGCTTAATTTATCCAAAGGACCTGCTGTACGAGGCCCTCGTGCTCAAGCCGACAGAAGTTTATACAGAAAATATATGCAGCAGGCATTGGCGGAAACAGAAAATTTAACAATAGAAGAAGCGGCGGTTGAAGGGTTTGTTATCATAAATGACAAATTAAGCGGCGTGGTGCTGGCAGATGGTCAGAAACGCCTTGCCAAAGCTGTCGTTTTGACTACCGGAACATTTTTGAATGGAGTTATGTTTACCGGTCATCAAACAACCATAGGCGGCAGAATAGGGGAAATATCCTGTACCGGAATAACACCGTATTTAAAACAAATGGGTTTGAAACTCGGACGTTTGAAAACCGGTACTCCGTCGCGTTTAAATGCCGATACGATAGATTGGAATGTTTTAGAGCGACAATCTGGTGATGAGAATCCGCAAGCATTTTCATTTTTAACCGATAAAATAACCAATCGCCAGATTGATTGCGGTATAACTTCAACAAACGAGCGTACTCATAAGATTATTCGTGATAATTTTAATAAATGCGCTTTATTTTCCGGATTGATAACCGGTAAAGGTCCGCGTTATTGCCCCAGTATTGAAGATAAACTGGTTCGTTTTGCCGACAGAACTTCACATCAAATATTCTTGGAGCCGGAAGGTTATGACACAAACGTTATATATCCTAACGGAATTTCTACTTCGCTTCCTGCAGATGTACAAAGCGATTTTATTCACACTATGAAGGGGCTGGAAAAGGTTGAAATTTTACAATTTGCCTATGCAATCGAATACGATTTTGTTGATCCGCAAGAGCTAAGTCATTGTTTGGGCGTGAAAAAAATTGAAGGGTTATATTTGGCGGGACAAATTAACGGTACGACTGGCTATGAAGAAGCCGGAGCGCAGGGGTTAGTTGCCGGTGTTAATGCTGCATTGTATGCTAAAAACAGCGGTAAAGAGTTTTATATTGATCGCAGTCAGGCATATATAGGCGTGATGATTGATGATTTAATCACCAAAGGAATTGATGAACCGTACAGAATGTTTACTTCGCGCTCGGAATATCGTTTGCTGTTGCGCGCTGATAATGCAGATGCCAGATTAACTGAGTTAGGGTATAAAATCGGTTGTGTAGGTGATGAACGTTATATGATATATAAAGAAAAAATGGAGAAAATTCAATCATTTAATAATTATTGTCGGAATAAAACAGTTTCTTATGCAGATATTGAAAATCAAGGATTAAGTGTTAAGCACAGCGGTAAAAAATCTTTAAAAGATGTTATGAGTTATCCGAATGTTTCACGTGAAACAATAGAAAATATTGATTCTGAAATAAAAAATATTGATGATAAGATATATGAACAAATTGAAATCGATGCCAAATATTCAGGATATTTGAAACGAGAATATGAAGACATAGAAGTTTTCAAACGTGATGAAAATATGAAAATTCGTGATGATATTGATTATAGCAAAATAGGCGGACTTTCGACTGAAATGGTTCAACGTTTTACACGGGTAAAACCTAAAACCATCGGAGAGGCTTCGCGAATCACCGGTGTTACGCCGGCGGCGGTAACGGCTTTATTGGGGTATATTAAAAATGCGTAAGATACAAAATTTTTCATATCATAATCATACAAATTTTTCTGATGGCAAGCGCTCTTTGGAAGAAATGGTGGCTCAGGCTAAAAAAATAGGTTTTTGCGAAATGGGTGTCAGCGACCATATGATTATCCATAAAAATATAGAGCAGAGTCCGTCTTGGGATATGTTGCACTCTCGATATGCAGCTGCGGTATACCGTAATGATTTCAAGAGTTGCTTATCTGATTTTCAGAAACATTGCGAACATATTCGCCAAGTGTCAAAAAAAGAAAACTTCAAATTGTATGTAGGATTTGAAGTTGATTTCTTTACGTATAACGGTTGGCTCGAAGAGTTAAAGGAATTTTTGACGCAGCTCGATTACGATTATTTGGTCAGCGGAAATCATTTTATGCCTAATGAAAACGGTGAAACAATTATCAATATAGACTGCATTAAAGGCAGAACTGATACGGTCAAAAATTTGTCGGAGTATATTGTTAATCATTTTGATGCAATGAAAAAATCTGCAGAAAGCGGATTATATTCTTTTTTGGCGCACATAGATTATATACGTAAACTCGGTGATGATATCAGCGGTCCGCAAAAATTTGTTGAAAACAAATCTGAAGTTCTTAATGCGTTGAAAAAGAATAATATAGGTATAGAAATCAGCACCAAAGGACTGCGTAAAATAGGTGATTTTTTTCCTTGTTCAGAAATATTAGATGAAATAGCAAAATTAGGAATAAAGACAGTCATCAGTGATGACGCTCATAATATTGACGAACTCGGCGAAGATTTTGATAAAGCTGAAGACGAATTGAAAAAACATAATATCACGCAGCGCTTAAAATTTTAGTTGTTTTTGTTTTACCAATGTAATGATATGTCTATAAAGACTGAATTTACGGCAAAAATTTTGGGAGCAGCGGCATATACTTTGCAAGTTTTCGGTTCCGATTTTTGATTCGGCTCTCATTCACGCTAAAACAGCGGCTATTTATTCCATTAATCGGCTTGGTCATAATATTTAGAAAAAAAATCCGCATCAGTATAAAGCTTTTGCGGATTTTCAGTGTTTAAAATATAAGTTAATAACCGAGATATTTTGTTGCAAAAATAAAAGAATCTCTCATACTCTTTCTCAAGAGGATAAAATGGATATAGAAAAAGAATTTTTGCAATATAATGTTTCACGTGAAACATTTAAGAAAATAGAACAATTTTCTGAATTGTTAAGAGAGTGGAATCAGAAGATAAATCTGGTCAGCCGCAATTCTTTAGGGATTTTGTGGGAAAGACATATTTTGGATTCTGCTCAACTTATAAATTATATACCCGAACAAATCGAATATTTGCTGGATATTGGCAGCGGAGCCGGTTTTCCTGCTATGATATTGGCAATTTTACTCCAAGAAAAAAATCCTGATACCAAAATAATGTTGGTTGAGAGTATAAAGAAAAAAACGGTGTATTTAAATGATATACGTGACAGATTAGGACTTTCAAACGTTAAAATTTATAATTGCCGCGTGGAAAGTCACGAGTTTCCCAAACCTGATATTATCACGGCACGAGCCGTTGCATCGTTGGATGTTCTTTGCGGGTATGTTTCTGGTATAGGCAAAAATAGTACTGAATCACTGTTTTTAAAAGGTAAGAGTTATAAAGAGGAAATTGCAGAGGCGAAAAGGCATTGGAATTTTGATTTAGAGGTTATTCCCAATAAATACAGTGATGACGGGGTTGTCCTTAAACTTAATAAATTAAGGAAGCAAAAATGAAAATAATATCAATAGCGAATCGTAAAGGCGGGGTAGGTAAAACCACAACAGCCATAAATATAGCCACAGCATTGTCGGCCATTGATAAAAGCGTTTTGGTGATAGATTTTGATCCTCAGGGAAATGCCACAACTTCATTAGGGATTGAAAAATCTAAAAATCAAAAATCTTCGTATGACGTATTGATAGGGCGAAGCGAAGTAAAAGAGGCAATTATTCATACCGGTATGCCGCGTTTTGACATTATTCCATCCTCGCCGGATTTGGCAGCCGCCGAAGTTGAATTGGTAGATTTGAAAAAACGGGAATTTTTTCTGAAGAATGCTTTGCAAAAGTTGGATGACGACTATAATTACGTTCTGATTGATTGTCCGCCTTCTCTCAACTTAATAACCATTAATGCCTTGGTATCTTCACGCTCGGTAATAGTGCCGTTACAATGCGAATTTTTGGCTTTGGAAGGCTTGGCCGATTTAATGAAAAACATTAATGCCATAAAGCGCAGTTTTAATCCTGAATTGTGTTTACAGGGTATAGTTTTAACAATGTACAGCCGCCAAAATAATTTAAGCAAAATGATAGAAGCCGATGTGCGTAAATATTTCGGAGCAAAGGTTTATGATACGGTTATCCCGCGGTGTGTACGCATAGCGGAAGCACCTTCATACGGTAAACCTATTTTGATATATGATTTTAAGAGTACGGGAGCTCAAGCGTATATAAATTTAGCGAAAGAATTTTTGAAACGTGAAAAGGAGTTATAAATGAGTGTAAATAAAAAATTCGGTCTGGGCCGTGGTATTGATACATTATTAAGCGATGATGATATAAATATTGATGATATCGGCGGTGATGTGGAAAATTTTATCAATAACACTGTATTTAAAGATGAAAACACCGGCGAAATAAATGTAGGAGATATAGAGCCGTGCTCTTTTCAGCCGCGTACGGTTTTTGATGAAACAGCTTTAGAATCATTGAGCGCCTCTATAAAGGAAAAGGGTGTTTTACAACCGCTTTTGCTGCGCCGTAAAAACGGTAAATACGAAATAATTGCCGGCGAAAGACGGTGGAGAGCCGCTATTATGGCAGGATTAAGCACGGTTCCGGCCTTGGTGAAAGATTTAAATGATGAGCAAACTTTAGAAATAGCATTAATTGAAAATCTGCAACGCGAAAATCTTTCTCCGATAGAAGAAGCCGAAGGTTTTAACCGATTAATGAGCCAATACAGTTACACTCAGGAAGTGTTATCAAAGATAATAGGAAAATCTCGCAGTTATATAGCTAATGTTTTGCGTTTGCTAAATTTGCCGCCGGAAGTTCAGGAATTTATCAAAAACGGAAAATTGAGCGCCGGACACGCTCGTGTCTTGGTGGGAAATCCGCAGGCGACTTTGTTGGCAAAAGAAATTATTGAAAAAGGTTTAAGTGTTCGTCAGGTGGAACAACTGATGACGCAAAAAGCAAAACCGTCAACTCCGAAAATTATAAAAGATTTAGATGCCGATTTGCAAAAAATTATATCGGATTTGGAACGTAAATTAGATCTAAAAGTTAAAATTAATGCTGGTAAAAACGGAAAAGGTAGTGTAACATTAAAATACAACAATCCGGCGGAGCTAAGCTCTATTCTGGATTTATTGGAACAACGATAAGGAGAACTTAAAATGGCAACAATTTTAGAAATGATGTTGGAAAATTGTAAAAAAGCCGGATATTATCCGACGGAAAATATTCAAAAAATTGCTAACGCGAAAAATATGATGTTCGGCGAAGGCGAATGGCGCCGCTGCCCGTGCGACGGTAAAAATGAAAAGAGATATTGTATATCCGAATTATGCCGCAGTGATATTGAACGTGACGGTATTTGTCACTGCCGTTGCTACAAAAAGACAGGAAGCGATAAATAAAAGAAAAATGGAATAATTTATGCAGGATCCTAAATTTATACATTTGAGGGTGCATAGTGCGTATTCGTTGGCATTGGGAGCGGTTCCGGTGCCAAAGCTTATGCACAAATTGCACGAAATGGGGATTCCTGCCTGTGCGATAACCGATCGCGGTAATATGTTCGGGGCTAAATGTTTTTCTCACTATGCGGCAGATGAAGGAATCAAACCGATTATAGGTGCGGAAATGAACCTTCATAATGATGATTCGGAAGTATTAGCCATTTCTAAGGGGCGTGAATTAGAACCTAACCGAATAATTCTGTTGGTAAAAAACGAAGACGGCTATAAGTCAATTATGAAACTGTTTCATCGTTATTATCTGGATAATATGGAAAACAGTATGTACCCGCAGATAAATATGAATGATTTGCGTAATTACGGTAAAGGATTGATTTGTCTGACCGGCGGGTATGAAGGACCTTTGGGTAATTTGATTTTGCAAAATCGCAGAGCCGATGCAGAGAAAAAACTATTGGAATTGAAAGAAATATTCGGTGATAATTTATATATGGAAATATCACGCGTCGGCTACGAAGGAGAAAAAAATACCGAAGGTGACTTTATTGAGTTGGCGTATAAGCATAATATTCCGTTAGTAGCTACCAATGACGTATTTTTCTTTGATAAGAGTATGTATGAAGCTCACGATGCTCTGGTTTGCATTGCCGATGGGGAATATGTTGATAATGACAATCGGCGCAAGTATCTTCCGGAAAATTATTTGCGAAGCGAAGACGAAATGGTCGAGTTATTCAAAGATATTCCGGAAGCTATTGAAAATACGGTATTAATTGCCAAAAGGTGTAATTTTATTTCAAAAAAAATTGATGCTTTGCTGCCTATTTTTATATGTCCGGAAGGCAAGACACAAGATGAGTTCATTACCGAAGAATCATACAAAGGTCTGAATGAGCGTATGGCAGCTCAAGTATATACCAAAGATATGACTCCTGAAGAGCGATTGAAAATCGATACCGAATACTACAATCGTTTGGAATACGAGTTGAGTGTTATTAAAAAAATGGGTTTTCCGGGATATTTTCTGATAGTATCCGATTTCATACGTTGGTCAAAAACTCACGGTGTGGCAATCGGACCCGGACGCGGTTCCGGAGCAGGCTCAATAGTTGCGTGGTCCTTAAAAATTACCGACTTGGATCCGATTCGTCTTAATTTATTGTTTGAGCGTTTCTTAAACCCCGAGCGCGTCAATATGCCGGATTTTGACGTGGATTTGTGTCAGGAAAATCGTCACAAAACCATAGAATATGTGCAGAAAAAATACGGGTATGACCACGTTGCGCAAATCATAACATACGGTAAGCTGCAATCAAAATTGGTAATAAGAGATGTAGCTCGTGTTACAGGTATGTCTTTTTCTCAAGGGGATAAAATCGCCAAATTGATTCCGATGGGACAAGGCGGTAAAAATCCTACTTTAAATGAGGCGTTGGAACAAGTTCCGGAATTGCGGGAAATGCGTCGAAACGACCCGCAGGTAAATAAATTATTTGATATAGCAATTCAATTGGAAGGATTGTATCGAAATTCTGGAATGCACGCCGCCGGAGTGGTTATCGGCGACAGACCGCTTGACCAATTGGTACCGCTGTACAAAGATCCTCGCGCCGAAATGCCGGTAACTCAATATGATATGAAATATGTTGAAGAAACCGGATTAATTAAGTTTGACTTTTTAGGTTTGAAAACATTAACGGTAATAAATCGCGCGGTTGAGTGGGTGAAAAAAATACACGGTATAGAGCTTAAAATGGACGAAGTGCCGCTTGATGATGTGCCGACATATGAGCTTATGCAACGCGGTGATACCAGCGCAGTGTTTCAGTTTGAATCCGGCGGAATGCGTGATGTAATGAAACAGATTAAGCCTGACCGTTTTGAAGATTTAATTGCCATTATTTCGCTTTATCGACCGGGACCTATGGACAATATTCCGTTGTTTATTAACAGAAAGCACGGTATCGAAAAAATAGAGTATTTACATCCTGATTTAGCGCCGATTCTTGATGAAACATACGGTATTATGGTGTATCAGGAACAGGTTATGAAAATAGCACAGGTTTTAGGCGGTTATACATTGGGCGGAGCCGATAAATTGCGCAAAGTTATGGGTAAAAAATTGCACGACCAAATTCCGCAACAACGTGAAATGTTTACCAAAGGCGCCGTATCCAAAGGGATTAATGAAGAAGTTGCAAAAACTATTTTCGATCAAATGGAAAAATTTGCCTCGTATGGTTTTAATAAATCTCACGCAGCCGCATATTCGCTTATTTCATACCAAACAGCGTATTTAAAAGCGCATTATCCGGTGGAATTTATGTGCGCCATTATGGATTTTGATGTTGCCAATACCGATAAAATCTCATTTTATGTTGATGAAGTTCGCCGTATGGGAATCAAAGTTTTGGTACCGGATATAAACTATTCCGACGCCCTGTTTAAAGTGGAAGACGGAAATATTCGCTTTGCCTTAACCGGTATAAAAGGGGTTGGTGAGGCGAGTATGAAAGCTTTGGTGGAAGAACGCGAAAAGAACGGAAAGTTTAAAAATATATCCGATTTTATTCATAGAGTTGATGTAAAGCAGATGAACAGAAAACAATTAGAAGCCCTGATTAAAGCAGGAGCGTTTGATTGTTTGGATTCAAACCGTAATCGCTTGTTTATGAATATAGAGAACATTTTAAATCATATGTCCGCATCGTGTGAACTTAAAACCAGTGCCCAAACTTCGTTATTCGGGGTACAGGAGCTATCCTCGGAGGTGAAATTGAAAGAAGCTCCTGATTGGCCTGATTTGGAACGCTTGCAGCAAGAAGCCGAAGCAATCGGATTTTATTTGTCGGCACATCCGCTTAGCGTTTATTCGGATAGCGTTGACAGATTGGGAATTAAAACATACACTGAAGCCACTCGCAGCATCAAAAACGGCGACGTAATAGTGGCTAATTTGGCAGGCTGTGTGCAATCTGTCAGTAAAAAGATAAGTAAAAAGAATAAACCGTTTGCGATAATTAAATTATCCGATTCGTCATCATCTTATGAAGGTTTGGTTTTTGGAGATACGTACACTCAAAGTATGTCTGTTTTGCAAAGCGGTTTACCTTTGTTTATACAGGCTAAAATAGAAAAATCAGACGATGATTTACCACCTAAAATGATTTTTAATGTTGTCAGGACATTAGATGCGGAAATTACCGAAAATTCAAAAGGATTAGTTATTGAAGTTAAAGATGTTTCTGCAGTCAAACCGATTAGGGAAGCTTTGTCGACCGAACATTACGGAAATTATAAAATATACATAAAACCTGAATTAGCGGATTGGGATGTTCGTATCCAATTAAAAAACAGTTACGCTTTAGATAACGGAGGGCTGTTGACATCTCTTCGCGGTATTGCCGGCGTAACATCTGTAAAGGAGTTGTAAAATGGGAAAATCAACAAACAGATATACATTATTGCGTACATTCGGGCGCTTTGTGAGCCTCATATATAAATCACTTGACGCTTGGAAGATTACATTAATATACGGTTCCGTTTTAACTTTTATATATTACGTTATGGCGTCAGGACAGTTTATTTGTAATCGAACAAATGCATTGTGTTTTTTGCGTTTTCAAGTGATAGTAGTGATTGTTTTGTCACTTATTTGTTTGTGCTATGTTTTTGATTTTTACCAAAATGCGTTTAAGAACACTGTATTTAAATATTCTTCAATCATAAAATTTGATAAAAATAAACTTAAATCAATAGGTTTTTTTATATTATACATACTGTGCTTTGCCTTATCCGCTTACATAGCCAGATATATAATTATAAAACCGGCCAATCCTGATTGGAGAATAGAATTTGTTTATTTCTTTATACTGTTTATATTCTGTATGCTTCCTGTTTTTCTTATGCGTTTTTCGGCTGTTGTTGCCTTTTATTTTAATGAACAAAAATTACCGACAATCAAATATTTATACGAAAAAACAGCCGGACATTCATATATTGGCATTGTCGGATTTTTATTAACAATATTGATTATGGCGGTGTTCAATATGCAAGCGTACGGTTATGAAACACATTTTACCGCAAAATATCCGTCATCGGTAACAGTTGAGGTTTTGACGACATTTTTTGAAATTTTGGTTAAGTTATTTACACTTAACGTAATATTCTGTTTTTTTGAAGCTCAAAGACAACTGATGACGGAAAATGATACAACCGCTGAAAAAAATTCCGAAAAACAGGCTGAAAAATCAATTGAAAAAGAGGATAAAGATACAATAAAGAAGGTGGCTAAAAAACAGATAAAAAGCAAAAAAAATAGTCGTAAAAAATAGTTTTTAAACGAAACAAAAAAGAGTCTTGCTTAATTGCAAGACTCTTTTTTGTCAGAGCGGATTAAACAGATGTACCCTCATCAACTTCAAAGGTATCATTGCCTTCTTCCTCTGCATTGTATTCAATACCGAGTTTGGCAAGCATATCATCATTGATATCTTCACGCTGAGCTACAATCCAATCCGGTACATTCGGACAAGGCGGAATGGATGCCAATTTACGCATCTTTTTATCCAGATACCAACGCGGAGAATCAGCCATAATAGGACGGTCAATATAGCTTTGCATCAAGACAACCTGTTTGAGCATAGGCAAGCTTAATAATTGAGTAGAGCTTATAACCGGTATTCCCTGCAGTTGATAATTTACGTTTTTAGCTAACGGGTTAAAGTCTTTACCTAAACTTCCTTCCGTACGAGAGAAAGAAGACATCTGAACGGTCTTGTTTCCTATCATTTTGGAAAAACGTTGGGCAGTAACCTCGTTATTTTGCGACAAAATAACTTTACAGGCTGTTGTGGAAATAACCGTTTCCAAGTCATCTTTTCCGTATTTACCGGAAATTTGCCCCAAATCTTGTCCGATTAAAAGGTATGAAACTTTCTGACCACGACCTACCGCCGGACCGTCAATAATAGCCTTCATTTTAGGCATCTGCGGGAACTCGTCCAAGATGAACAAAGCTGGGAACGGTCCCATTTTGCCGTCGGTACGGTTAACGTGATTAGGCGGATTGGAAATAAGGTATGAGGACATCAATTCAATGAATGTACTGCTGATTACGCCCAATGCGCGGGCATCTACTTGGTTAACCGATAAATAAACCGAAATAGGCTTCCATTCACCGGTTACCGGATCTTTCATACCGCGCAAATCCTTAAATTGCAGGTCGGAAAAACTTGTTCTTGCTTTCACGGCTTGGTTTTTGAATACGTTAATACCGGCAAAGGCCGTTGAAAGAATGGAACCACGCTCTTTATCCGGAGTATTACTTAATGTACTCAATTCTGTAATACAACGTTGAGCATAACCGAAATTACGCGCCTCTTTGATAGCTTCCTCTAACATATCGTGCGTCGGGTCTGCCATTGCCGCCATCTGATCACCTTCATCCAGACGGCGCTGAATCTCTTGAGCGGCATTAATCTGCGCTTCGGTAATCCATTCCATAATCATAGCAATACAGGCTTCTCTGCCCATCCATCGCGACGGAAGCAGATTCCAAGTTCCGATAGGCAGGTAATTTTCCATAGTAAGAGTCCCGTTCTTAAGATTTTGAATGGCGCGTGCCGTTCCCGGATCACGCATATCCATATAATAACCTTCCAAAACCTCTTTATCTTTTTCATCGAGTTTACCTTCGTAGATTCTGCCGATAAAATAATCGTTTGCTCTGGCTCTGTCGCATTTTGATACCACAAATTGAATAAATCCGGTAAGAGCTGCACGACCGGTTTGCGACCAGTGAGGATCGGCACCGCCTTTAGGATCTTCCACCAAAATATTACACATAGAATCCACATACATATCGCGGTCAGGACCTTGTTCCGGAATACAGCTCGGTGAAAGCGGATTCCAACTTGGATAATAAATACCCTCACTCGGATTATCTTCCGCACCCCAGTTAATGATAAATACCGGTCCTACTTTGGCACGAGCGCCGGAGGTACTGTAACAAAGTTCCGGTTTAGGGTCATTTACTATAATACTCAATTTATCGGAATTGAAAATAGTCGGAATAACCACTCCGGCCGTTTTACCGGTACCAGGAGGTGCGCAGCACAGAGTAGCCAATGTTTCTTTCAGCATTAAAAATTTGCCGTCGAATTTCCCCAAAACTTGGCAGAAACCGTCAAATCCCAAGAGAGACATTTTTTTAATATCGCGTAAATCAGCAATTTTAGCTTGTCCCTGATAGTTTATTTGGAATTTATAAGGGCTGAACAGAGCGCTGATAATCAATCCTACGGGAATTGTTATAAACGGTAATAAAGGAATCCATAGCCATAATGCAAAATCACCGCTGTAATGGAACACGGTTTTACCCCATTTACCGTAAAGATTAAAAAGATGATCCGGATTTTTTATGATAACATCCAAAAATTTACTGACCATATCCATTGAACCTTTGGAAACGCCGTGTCTTACCAAATAAGATAACGGCATTGCAAAAATAAACAGTACGATAGATAATGCCAAACATATAAAAAACGTTACGGTCATCCATTTGACGGCTTTATCGTATTCTTTCCATTCTTCACCGCGTTCTTTAGCCATATCAATTCCTCATCATTTTAAATTTTTCAATATTTTTGCAAGTCTGTCCATTTCTTTAGCAGAAGGCTTACCTTCAGCCTCGGTTAAAACCTTTGAAAACAGGCGGATTTCTTTCGGGGCGCCTCGATTAATGCGAGTTACGTTAATATCCATACCGTCCCAAGTTTCGAACATATCATCGGCGTTGATAATATTAGCCATTTGAATAATTACAAAAGCCTCGGTTTCTTGTTCAAAACCTTCATCATCAAGTTTATCTTTAATTACAGCGCGAGCCTTATTCAGTAAACAAACCGGTGATACGCGGTGTGAATTTTCCGAAAACCACAGCGGTTCTTCACCGTTAAACATTTCTTCGTCAGCCAGCCAGTCACCGCTTTCTTTATCCACTAAACACAGATAAATTTTGTTCTCGGAAACTCCGACAAAGTCGATAACGGTACCGCCCACGGTAACATTGTTGATAATACCGTAATTTCTTTGCAGCAAGGCATCGTAAACAGGTCCTTGTGATGAACGGGAAGATTGTTCGCCGTTTTCCTTATCATTCCGTCGATTTTCGCGTTTGTTTTTATCTCCGCGGGAGCTTTCGTTTTTATCTTGACGGGAAGAACGTTTATCTTTTTCATCATTCCGCTTGTTATTTCGACGATTGCTCTCTTTCGGCTTTTCATCATCTAAATCATCATCAAAGTCAAATTCTTTGCGGCGAACAGGCTTTTTATCTTCTTCAATATCAAAATCATCGTCCTCATCATCGTCATCGTCGTCATCATCAAAATCGAATTTAGGCAACGATTTTTTCGGTTCTTCTTTCGGTTTTTTCTTTAAATCTGTTTTTTCAAAAGAATCGATATCCAAATCAAAATCATCATCGTCATCATCATCAAATTTGAACAAAGCGTGGTCGATTGTTGCGGCAACATCGGTTTTCTTCACTTTGTTGGTTACTCGGGAATTTGCCGAGGAAAGTGATGATGCCGAATATCCGGAGTATGCCGGAGGAACAGAAGAAACAGCACTTTGAGTTTCGTTGTTTTCACCATAGTCGGAAATAGGAACTCTCAAAGTATTGATACCGGCAGGACGTATTTGCTTATACGACTTGCGTTTTACCACACCATAATGATTATTGGTAACGATATTAGCGGCAGGAGACTTTACAAGTTTGCAGTAAATTGTGTACGGCAGAGTAATTATTTTCCATATAATTTCTTCCCAAGCGACCAGACTTAACGTCCACCAACCGGTTAAAAGCATCGGAATATAAGTGATAATCAATAAAACGAAAGCCCATTCTTTCGGCGCTCTGACCACCCAACCGGCTTTCCATAGAGCAATTGCCTGTCTCCAATGGTCAGGCCAAAACATATCAAAATGCCAATTGCAGAGCATAATCACACGCAAACCTTCCGTGAAGACAATCCCCCACAGAAGCCCTACAACTATGATTCTAAGAAACACCAATAAGGATTTCAACTATTTACTCCGCTCTTGTTTTGCTTCCATAATACACTATTTTAATTTATAATACCATATTTATTAAAAAAGTGATTATAAAAACAGTTATTTTTTATTTTCTTCTATTTGCTCAATAATTTTTTTCCGAAAGTCGGAATTTGCGGTATTTTGCGATTGATTTTTTTTCTTTTCCGCCTCTAATCGTTCTTGCACAACCTGTTCCAGTGTCTTTTTTTCTTCTATTTTCAAGTTTTTAATATTAACATCTGGAGCTTTGTAATTATCAAGCCCCGAATTGACAATTTTATTAAGAGGCACTGTAATAAGGCGCATAAATTTATAATGATAAAGCCTGTACCACCCGTAAAAACATAAGGGTAGATACAGCAATAAACCCAAAAACATTATAATATCTTTACCGCTTAAGACGCCGCCGCTGTTCCAAAAGACGGAAAATATTCTGTATGTTTGCGGATTTAAAAGATTAATATGGTACATATAGAAAAACAGCTGTTGGAACAGCAAAGCCAAAAAGGCACTCCACAAAATTCCGGCAACCAACACGCAAATATAATGAAATATCTTTTTTATCATTTTTCTTTACTGCTTCTTTTGAAAATGTTTCCGATAGTATTTGCGACATTTTTGGATTTATTCTTAAATTTTTTCACTATCGGTCGTTCATTGAATTTTACTTTTGCTTCTTCATTTTCCGCACGTAAACTTTCAAAGATTTTTCCGTTTTCGGTGAAAACATTCTTCATGGCTTCATATTTGACTTCTGCTGTATAAAATTCTTCTGTAAACTTAAGCAATGATTCCTTAACAGGTTTTTCTTTCAACTCTTCTTTTTTAGGAGCAAAAGAATCCAAATATTCGGACGATAACACTTTCTCCACGCCTTCTCGCGCGGCTTTTACCTGTTGCAATTTAATTCCTTGTTCGCTTACGGTTTCTGCATTGTAATAAGAATTCAAATCAGTACGTAACTTTTTGGTATTCTTGCCTAAATCATCTATAAATTTGCCGAATTTTTTCTCGTATTCTGTCAGAACCTCTCTTGCTTGATTGCTGTCTAATTTTGCATCAAGAGTCAGTCCGTTTTGTATACGGTATTCTGCCTCTGTTCTCTCCATAATGGTTTTTGATATTTCGGAGAGCTTTTGCATATATCCGGTTACATTTTTCTGAATTGCTTCTTCTGCTTTCGGACCAAACGGACCTTCCGGATGTTCCGTCATATACATAGCGGTGGCGATACTGCCTGCAACACGCGCCGCATTGGCAAAATTTGCCAATTCGTTAGACAGCTGAGATTGCGTTGCATCAAATTTATTGGCAAAAGCCGCCGGATTTTGTTCATACATTTTGTTAAATTCTTTGATTTTTTTGACATCAAGCGGATTGTTAATGTCTAAAATCGGAACTTGACTGTATCTGTCGACAGTGCCGATATACCATTTATCAACAGGTTTTCCGGCGTTTAGCCGAATGGTATCATAAAGTCTGTAGTAATAATCAACTTGATTATTCAAATTGTCGGTGACATTTTGCGCAAGCTTTTTACCGGTGTTATTCAAAAACTTAATTGCCGGAACATTTTTAGCCAGTTGCCCCGGTTTTGTAGGTGTTTTCGGCATATTAGTATCAAATTTACCTTCGTATGCGTCTAAAAGTTTATCGGCCAGCCAGAACGGAGCTTTCAAAGCCAGAGAAACTCCTTCAAGGAACCAATGTTCGAACATATATTGAATAATATCCTGTTCTTTAACTTTTTCAAATTCAAAGGATTTACGTTTTTTCTTATCATCTCCGGTATTAGGTGACATATTGGCGATATTTTCGGCATCTTCTTCCTGTTCCGGTGATTTAGCATTAACTTTTATCGCTGATTTTTGCGGACCGTCAACGGTTACAGCGTTACTTTCTCCGCCGATTACGGTTGTATTTTCTCCGTCAATGGTTACGGCATTTTCCGATTGTATGGCTTGATAACCGGAAGGTTCTTTCATAAATTCGGATAAAATTTCCGACTTAGCCGCTAAATCATCAATGGTTAATGCTTTTGTTCTGCCGTTTGCTTTATATGGTTCTTTGAGAGCTTTCTCAAGAGCTTTAGGCTCAATTTGTCCCATAATTGCCAGAGTTTCACTATATGATTGCAGATTATGTTTCATTACTGCAACATCATCCGGATTTGATAACTTTTTCCACTTGAACTCGGCGGCTCTTACGTTAAGAGCGAGTGTCATTGCCATATTTTTACCGTTTTCCGGCGGGTATTTTGCCGAAATAACATTAGCTATCTGCTCATCATTGAGAACACCGTCTTTCTGCAGGTCGTTTAGTGCGCTTAAAGTGTTTTTTATACCGGTAATATTTTCAAATCCTAATTTTTGCGAGCTACTGGTCAGATGGTTATTTTCCGAATTAGGAAAAACTGTTTGTAAAAACTGCTCTTTCTGAGCATCAGACAGTTTTCCGGCGCCGAACCTTTCAACTCCGGCTTTAATAATTGACATATCCGGATTTTCTTTGCCGATTTCCGCCAAAAAAGCTTCAAAATCAAAGTCTTTAGCTTCGGTTTTCGGTTCTGTTTGTACATCATCCTGCTTTGTTTCTTCTACCATCGGAACACTCCTTTAAGATATCTTCATTGTCCTCAATATACCATATAAAATCTTTTTTGTCTATAGTTATTTTTGCTTTCTACGCCTTGAGTTTTTTCATAAAATTACCGATTTCTATATTAATCCGTATACCGTCTTTTGGCGAAACTTTAACCAGACCGAAAAAACGCGGCTTAATTTTGCCAAAATCAATCGGAGCGAATATTGCCGGATTGGTTGTCAAAGCTTTGTAAGCGCCGTCTATATCTTTTTGTGCCACACGAAAATAGTTGCTGATAAGTCTTTCGGCGTCTATCGGAAAGTTTTTCTTTTTTACGGCATCGGTAAATTTTTGTTGTCGTTCTTTTCGAGCCAAATATTCTTCATACATAATTTTTTTGATATGCTTCTCTTGATATTTTGCCAATTTAGCGAGATAAGTCAATTCACAGCTTTCCATATCAATAAGAATTTCCACGTATGATATAACTGCCAATTGTAAGTCCTGATTTTTCAGAGTTTCGGCGAAATTCAAAAATTCTTCATCTGTGGAAGAAACCGGAAATTGCCCTACATCATTGGGAAATATTTCGGATAAAATCATCCATCCGTTAATTAAATCGGCAGAAATATAAGAACCCAAACTCGGTTTATAGTTAGGGTATAAATCATCAATTTTGAAAGTACATTCAAAATCACGATTTAAATAGGTTTGGCTCAACTTTTGTACCGAAGCCTGATAATTTACGAATGCTTGCGCCAATTCCGATTCGTCGGAACCTAACGTGGGCTTGTTTTCTTCTTCTTCGATGGCGGTTCTGGCTTCTGCAAAGGTTGATGCCAATTCTTCCTCAAATAATCGCGATGCTTCTTCGTTTTCCTTTTGCCCCTGTTCGCTTAAATGGGTTTCATCAATGATTGATGAGGCAGGTTTGTCTTCTTTCTTTTTATCATCACCTTCATCGTCATTAAAATCTTCTATTTTGGTATTAATAAAACTGTTGAGCAATGTTTCGAAGTCATCAATACCTTCGGTTACCGTATTTTTAGTATCATCACTCATAAATAATTCCTTTCAATACAAACTTTGCTTGCTTTTGTTTACAATAAACCTTATGATACAGGATAAATGATAAAATATATTTAATAAAGAAAAAAATGAACGAAGAGATAATATTTACGACTTCCGAAGTTACGGAAAACGAGAAAAATATGCGTTTGGATAAATTTTTAAGCGCACAATTACCCGATTTATCTCGCTCGAGATTGCAAAAATTGATTTCCGAAGGTTTTGTCGAATGTGAAGAAATTGTTATTGCCGATAATTCCCATAAAGTTAAGGTTGGCTGCTCGTATCAGGTTATTGTTCCGCCTGCCGAAGAAGCAGAACCTAAACCGCAAGATATTGCTTTGAATATAGTTTATGAAGATGATGATGTAATTGTTGTCAACAAAACGGCCGGAATGACGGTACATCCGGCAGCCGGAGCTTATGACGGCACATTAGTTAATGCTTTGCTTTTTCATTGTCGGGATAATTTGTCCGGTATCGGCGGGGTTAAACGACCGGGGATTGTGCATCGTATAGATAAGGAAACCAGCGGATTGCTGGTTGTGGCAAAAAATGATGAGGCGCACCGTTTTTTAAGTGAGCAATTTGCCGAACACTCAATTGAAAGAACATATATTGCGGTGGTTTACGGAGTACCTAATCCTTTGACTGGAAGAATAGAGGCTCCTATCGGGCGCAGTAAATTCGATCGCAAAAAAATGGCAATAGTTGAAAGAGGCGGAAAAAATGCCGTTACCAATTACAAAACCGTAAAAACTTTTAAAACAGCGGTTTCGGTTGTTCAATGCAATTTGGAAACCGGACGCACCCATCAAATCAGAGTTCATTTGAGCAGCCGCGGCAATGCGTTGGTTGGGGATAAAGTTTATGTAAAAAATAAAAAATCGGAACTTTCATTATCAGGATATTTGAAAAACTATATTAATAATTTTTCGCGGCAGGCATTACACGCAAAGACTTTGGGTTTTATTCATCCGCGCAAAAAAGAATTTATGCAATTTGATTCTGAATTGCCGTCTGATATGGCGGAGCTTATTGCCGAGTTGGAAAAAAATATTTAATTTTATACAATCAATTATATGACTTTAGAACCAAAGTACGGATTGATACCGAAATTTTTAGTATCTATTATTGGCAATGGTCAATCAAAAGGAGAAAAAAATGGGTACATCTCTCAACGGACTTGACTTTTCGCCGGAAACAAATCTGGCACGCTATTTACAAAGTATTCGCCAATATCCGCTATTATCTCAGGAGGAAGAATATGATTTGGCTGTACGCTACAAACAAACTCACGATAAAAAAATTGCGTATCAATTGATAACGTCTCACCTGCGTTTGGTGGTGAAAGTGGTATCTAAATATAAGGGTTACGGTTTACCGATTAACGAAATGATTTCCGAAGGTAATATCGGTCTTATTTACGCCATAAATAAATTTGAACCGGATAAGGGTTTTCGTTTTTCAACATATGCTCTTTGGTGGATAAAAGCGGCAGTGCAGAAATATATTCTGAGCTCGTGGTCTTTGGTAAAATTGGGAACAACTGCCGCGCAAAAAAAATTGTTTTTTAACTTACGAAAAATAAAAAACAGCCTGAATCTGACCGATGACAGAGAGCTTTCGAGCGATGTTTTGCAAGATATTGCCGATTGTCTGAACGTAAGTGTGCAAGAAGTTACCGATATGAATACCAGACTTAAAGCTCACGACGGTTCGCTTAATGTGGCAATGGACAGTAAGGATTCCGATTCCGGCTCGGAATGGATAGATTTTATTTATGATAATAAACCAAATCAGGAAGAACAATTGTCTTATCGTGAAACATTAGATTACAGACGCAAGTTGTTTTATAAAGCCATAGATGTTTTAAATACGCGGGAAAAGGATATTTTATACAAACGCAGAATGCTTGAAAACAGTATTACATTGGATGATTTAAGCAAAACTTACAATATATCCAAAGAAAGAGTGCGGCAAATAGAACTTAATTCCATACGCAAAATATCTAAAGCCATAGAACTTATGCAATAGTCGAAAGGTTGAAAAGCGAATAAAACTGATTATTTATGTCCGGTAAACAATTTGGAGAATAAAATGTCAGTTCTGAAAAGAAAATTTGTGTGGCTTGTTTTTATAACTTTAATTTTGATAATTGTTGTGTTCGGTATATATAATGCGACGCATACAAATAAGACGTATGAGATTGGCGGAGTTATACCGGATGTAGCGGTTGTTGAGCCTAAAGCACAAAATGCGGTGATAACACATCGTTATATCGGGTTGGTTGAAGCCATAAATCAAACGGATATTGTGCCGTATATCAGCGGATATGTTACAAAAATATCGGCGCAGGGCGGTCAACAGGTAAAAAAAGGCGATATATTGGCTGTACTTAAACAAGATGATTATGCCGCCAAATTAGCAGCAGCCGATGCCGAATTATTTGCGCTCAAAGCTGATTTTTTTAATTCTAAAATAAAATACGAAAGAATGAAAAAAAGCGGTGACAATGTTTATTCTCCGCAAGAATTGGATGATGCAAAATCAGCTTTTTTAGCGGCAGCCGGTAATTTGGAACAGGCTCGCGCCAATCAATTTGCCGCGCGCGTGAATTTTGATTATACCTATTTGAAAGCTCCGTTTGACGGAGTATTGGGTAATATTGCCGTTTCGCTCGGAGAATATGTTTCTCCGCAAAGCAAAAATTTAATGGAATTGGTTCAATATAATCCGATTCGTGTGGTTTTTTCGATTACCGATAAAGAATTTTTGAATCATTTTGATAAGAAAGATGATAAAAATTTACTTGTTAAAGTACAATTGGCTAACGGAGATATTCTGCCGCAAAACGGAGAAATAAAATACACCGCCAATGCGATTAACAAAAATACCAATTCGCTGGCTGTATATGCCGAATTTGCAAATCCCGACAACATTTTAATGCCGAATGCTTACGTACAGGTTCTGTTGGAACGCAAGTACGATAATGTGGTTCTGATAGATAAATCGCTGTTAATTATGAAAGCGGACGGAGACTACGTATATACAGTACTGAACGGTGTTTTAAATATACATAAACTTTATATTTACGGTGAGGAAAACAATCAGATGGTTGTTCAAAATAACTTTACTGATGATGAGTATATCGTAATCGAAACCATAGAAAATTTATCAGCGGGAGAAAAAGTTAATTATAAAATAGCTGATAAAACGGAGTAACGGAAATGTTTTCGGCGTTTTTTATAAACAGACCGCGTTTTGCTATAGTGGTTTCGATAATTATGATTATGCTGGGGTTGATGGCGATAGCCGTTTTGCCGGTGGCGCAATATCCGGAAATTACTCCGCCGCAAATATCTGTTTCCACAAATTATCTCGGTGCAAACGCCAAAGTATTGACGGATATGGTGGCAATCCCGCTGGAAAACGAAATTAACGGGGTTGATGATATGCTGTATATGTCATCTTCATCAAGCGATACCGGAGAGTATAAGTTAACTGTTACTTTTGATATCGGAACCAATCCCGATATTGCACAGGTCAAGGTGCAAAATCGTATTCAGCAGGCGACCTCGGATTTACCGCCGGAAGTTACGCAATACGGATTGGAAGTGAAAACACAAAATTCTAATATATTGGCAATGTTGGTTTTGCAATCTCCTAATCATACTTATGATAATTTATATTTAAGTAATTATGCACACACCAACTTAAAAAATGCGCTTTCACGTGTGAAAGGTGTTGGCGATGTGCAGATTTTCGGTCCGCAATACAGTATGCGAATATGGCTGGATAGTGATAAGCTAAACAGTATGGGTATAAATTCGGCTGATGTGATGAATGCGGTAAAAGAACAAAATACTCAGGCATCAATAGGTTCAATAGGGGCAGCCCCCAGTCCTGCCGAAAATAAAATAGTGTTGTCGCTCAGCGCAAAAGGTTTGCTAAGCAGTATTAGGGATTTTGAAAATATTGTAGTAGCAACGGCAGAAAACGGCGGAACAGTGTATTTAAAAGATGTGGCGCACATAGAATTGGGAGCTGATACCTATAATATCAAATCATCTTTTAATAATTCACCGGCACTGATTATGGGCATTAATCAAACGCCTAATTCAAATTCATTGCAGATAATGAAAAATATCCGAAAAAAAATTATTGAGATAAACGAACAACTGCCGGAAGATATGGAATTCAGCGTGATATATGATTCTACTGATTTTGTGCGGGCATCAATTCAAAGTATTTTGGATACATTGTTAATAACATTCTTATTAGTTGTATTGGTTACGTATATTTTTTTGCAAAAACTCTCTACTACCCTGATACCCCTTTTAACTATTCCTGTATCGTTGATTGCAACTTTTGCCGTTGTGTATATTCTGGGATTCAATATCAATATTTTGACTTTGTTTGCAATGATACTGGCAATCGGTTTAGTGGTTGACGATGCCATTATAGTGGTGGAAAGGGTACAATATTTGATGCTTTACAAAAAAATGGATTCACATTCGGCATCAATAAAGGCAATGGAACAAATAGGCAGCGCTATCATAGCAACCACGTTTGTGTTATTGGCAATTTTTGTTCCGGTCGGATTGATGTTGGGAATTACCGGAAAAATTTATCAGCAATTTGCAGTAACCATTGCCACAGCAGTAGCTTTCTCCTCAGTAAACGCCCTGACGCTCAGTCCGGCACTATGTGCAATTTTTTTGCGAGGTGACGAAAATCGAAAGAGCGGCCAATTTTTTCTTTGGTTTGATAAAATACTGGATATTTCCAACAAATATTATATTAAAGCAGTTGATTTTTTTGTACGGAGATTAAAAACTTCCGTTTTGATAATATTGATAACCATATCGGCGATATTGTGTTTTTTCAGATATACTCCTACATCTTTTTTGCCGCAGGAAGATCAGGGGATTATTTTTGCCAATATTCAACTGGCGGATACGGCCGGTATTAATCAGACCAATAAAGTTATCAATGAAATCAATGAAAAAATTTTTGAAATATCCGGTATAAAATATTTTATCAGCGTTGCCGGATACAGTATGCTGGGAGGCAGCGGTGAGAATGTGGCATTGGGCGTGGTCGGGTTAACGCCGTGGAATGAGCGTACATCAAGGGAATTGTCGATTAATTCCATCAGTGAAAAATTAACCGCGGAATTTGCAAAAAATAAATCGGCGAAGATAAATTTTTTTGCTCCGCCGTCAATTCCGGGAATAGGTGACAGTAACGGGATTTCCTTTGAATTTTTAACCACTGACGGTAATTTATCACCGCAGAATTTGGCAAAGGAATTAAACGCATATTTAGCGCAAGTGAATAAAAATCCGGATTTTAATTATGCTTTTTCCACCTTTACGGCAGATACCCCGCATATTTATCTTGATGTAGACCGGCAAAAGTTGGAGTATTATAAAATAGCGGTGGCCGATTTATTTGCGGTATTGCAAAATAATCTCGGTTCAAGATACATAAATAACATAACTTTGAGCGGACAGGTAAATAAAGTTATTTTACAGGCTGATTATCAGTATCGAAGCAATGTCGATTCGATGAAGAATTTGCACGTGCGCTCACAGACCGGTGCGATGATTCCGATTGAAAGCTTTGCGAAAATTTCAACCGAGCTTTCGCCTAAAACCATATATCGCTTTAACCAGTACACAGCGGCGGGAGTTACTGCCTTATCAAAAGAAAACGTCAGCAGCGGTACTGCCATTGCTGATTTGGAAAATTTACAGAAGAAATTGCCTAAAAGTTACGGCATTTCTTGGACAGGATTGAGTTTGCAGGAAGTGGAAAATCGCGGAACGGTAATAATAATCATAGTTCTTGCCGCCATATTTTGTTATTTGTTTTTGGTGGCTTTATATGAAAGCTGGCTTCTGGCGCTTTCGGTTATTTTTTCGACGGTTTTTGCTATTTTAGGTGCTTTGTGCGGATTATTTATAATGGGGCAATCTTTAAGCATATACGCACAATTGGGATTGGTGATGTTAATAGGTTTGTCAGCCAAAAATGCCATTTTGATAGTAGAATTTACCAAAATGTACAGAGAACGGGGATTGAGCATTATTGAATCAGCCAAAAAAGGCGCCGAAGAACGGTATCGCGCCGTTTTGATGACTGCCTTTACTTTTATTTTGGGTGTTTTTCCGATGATTGTGGCTACAGGTGCCGGAGCCAATTCACAAATAGCTATCGGTTCGTCGGTATTTTTCGGTATGATAAGCGCAACACTGATAGGTATTATTTTTGTGCCGGCGTTATTTGCCCTATTTGAAAATATAAAAGAGTATTTTCAAAAAAAGCAAGGAGGTGAAAATGTATAGAAAAAGTTTTTTTCTGGTAGGGATTTTGTGTTGTGTTTCCTGCACTCTCGGTCCTGATTTTACATCGCCCGAACTTTATTCCGATGCGGTTATTCAAAATGAATTAAGCCTTAAAAAAGAAGGTAAATTACCGCAAAATTGGTATAAAAATCTTGCTGACGAATATTTGCAAAAATTAATAGTTACGGGATTAAATAATAATTCTGATATTGCAATCGCTCAGGCAAAATTGAAACAAGCCAGATTAGCCGCCAAAATAAATCAAACAGATTTTTTTCCTCAGATATCGGCAAAAGGCGGATATAATTATCAAAATGGAAGCGAAAATGTCAAATATTCGGAAAATGCGCATTATTACAGCGCCGGATTTGATTCGTCTTGGGAATTTGATTTGTGGGGAAAAGGCCGGCGTCAAACCGAAGCTGATGAAGCTTATATCAAAGCTTCGGAATATGGTTTGAGTAATTTGAAAACCGTAATAGCGGCAGAAATTGCTGCCGATTACATAAATTTGCAGGAGAATATAAGGCATTTACGTTTGGCTCGCCGAAATGCCGAATTGCAAAAACAAATAGCTGATGTAATTAAATCGGAATACCATAGCGGATTAGGTGATGAAACTGCATATAATCAGGCTCAATATTTATTGAATACTACCTTATCTTTGATACCGCAATATGAAAGCAATATCGAAAATTATAAAAATGCCCTGAGTGTCTTAACCGGAATTTTGCCGTCACAATTAACGGTTCCCGAAAATACGGTGCTGCTGGGAAAGATGGATTACAGCCTTGCAAATACAATGAAAGAACTTCCGGCATCGGTAATAAGGCTGCGACCTGATGTGGCGGTTGCCGAGTATAAATTAAAGGCGCAGAATGCTCTGATAGGCAAAGCCGTTGCCGAGTTGTATCCGAATGTCAATATAAGCGGACTGTTAGGCTATTCGGCGCAAAGCGGAAGAAAATTATTTTCATCAAACAGTGAAGTTTATAATTATGCTCCGGCAGTTTATTTACCGTTATTGGATTGGAATAAACTCAAAAATAATATTGAGCTTCAAAAACAAGAGAGAGAAATAGCGCTGGAAGATTATAAACAAACCGTTTTAAAAGCATTATCTGAACTTAAAAATGCTTTTTCGGAGTACCAATCATCGGTTATAGCTTATCGTAATAAACTTAAAGCGCAAAACAATATGCAAAGAGTTGTTGATTTAACTCTGAAAAAATATCAAAACGGAATGGTAAAATTTTCGGAGGTTTTGGATTCGGAACAGAATCTCACAAAAGCTCAGGAAGACACAATTACTGCAAGAGCGCAGATAACCAAAAACGTAATCGCATATTATAAATCAAGCGGTGCAACTATTGATAATTGAGTTCTTCAAACGGTATACGGTCTGACGGTTTTTGCGGTTTGTAAACAAATATGTTTGTCACCGACGGAATATCATAATTACGATGCCAGTAACCTTTTTCTTCCATACAAAGACGGTAGTCACGGGGATTTGATTCTGCCGAATCTCTGATGGAGTTCACGAGTATCGGAGAAGCTCCTTTATAAGGTACATAGCTTGCCCAAATACCTTTTTCCTTATGCCAATCAACGTGAATATTATATCGATATTCTTCCGAATAAAACCAGTTTGTTATATTTGGCAGGTGGAACCATCCTTCCGCTTCCTTCAGACATTCGGAGTGATCGCGGGAAAATTTGGCAATTCCGGTATTTTCGCGCTCCCAATTATATATAATCTGCCCTTTTCCGCCGAAAGACGAGCAGGATGCTAAAATCAGGGTTGTTAAAACAATTGCATATCTCATATCAAAAATCCAAATTCGTGTAATGTTTAGACGGATAAATGCCTTTTATCCTGTCGTTTAATATTTCTTTAAAACTGGGTCTTGATTTAACCTTAGAATACCATAATTTGGCATTTTTATAGTCATCCCACGGCACATCTCCCAAATAATCTATGACCGAAAGCTGCGCAGCTGCGCTTATGTCGGCCAAAGAAAAATTATCCCCCACCAAATAATTGTTACGTTCAATAATCCAATCAATATATTCCAAATGAAAACGCAGATTATTGGTTCCGGTTTTAATGCGTTTTGATTCCGGAGGTTGGCGTAATGAAAAGCGTTTATATATTTTTTCGCCGACAATATATTGAAATACTTCGTGATGGAATTTGTTATCAAACCAATCACACAGCCGGCGGGTTTCGGCGCGTTGTTTATTGTTGCCGTTAATAAGACGGTTTTGAGTATAGGTTTCTTCCAGAAATTCGGTAATGGCATAATTACCGGCAACGATATTCCCGTCAAAAATAAATATAGGTAACTCGCCTGCCGGATTAATTTTCATAATATCTTTGGAAAGAGCCCACGGATTTTCCTCTTTCAAAAAGAACAATATTTTTTTCTCCGCCATTAAAATTCTAATCTTACGACATTGCGGCAATATACTGCTATGTACCAAGAGAACCATAAAATTTAAACCTCCTTAAATACCGTCCAAAACTTCGTCTATTGTCTTTTGATGAATATGTTGTTCAACAATGTGACCGCTGTTCATATTCTCATCTTGTTCATCTTCTTCGTCATTATTTTGCAATTGCGGTTCAACCGATTGTATAAATGAAGGCGGTACAACGCCCGAATTCTTATCTATTTCTTTATTGACTTCTTCTAAAATACCCTTTTTTACAGCCATTGCAAATTCCGGTTTTGAAAATTCCTCACTCAGCACCTTTTTATACTCCGATAAAACAGGCATAAGTTTAGAAAGTGAAATAAAAAACGGAATTTTAAAAATCGGATTTTTGGAATACGTCAAATAATCATTGACGCCGAATCTGCTGGCCATAATCTTGTTATAATATAAGCTTCCCATCATATAATCAGCCTTACCCGTAATAACCATTTCGTAAGCCTCGAAAGGGGATTCGACATAAGTAATATTCAACTCTTTGAATTTGCGCAACACAAAGTCACTGAAATATTCGGTTTTACTGGCAATACCTCTTAAATTACGCAAATCTCCGTAATTTTTAACTTTTTCTGCAGTTTCCGGTAATGTTATCAAATGTATCGGATTAGATACTACTGCCGGATATATAACCTCCAAGCCGGAAAACAATTTAGTATCGGAATAGGCGCCTATAAACATTTCAGCTTCACCGCTTTTAACGTTTACCAGCAGAAGCTTTACATTATTAGCTAAATCGTGATTAACCTCAATAACATTTTTTTCAACGTTATATTTTTCCAAAATTGCAAGAACCGGTTCTAAAAAAACACTGTGAAGAACATTGGAAAAAGCTCCTCTTTCGTAATATGAGAAAGGAGGAAAGTCAGGTAATCCCAAAATACGAATCGGAACATTCAAATAGCTTTGAATTTGCACCATATTGACGGCTTTTGCCTGTGATGTTGTTAAGAATGCCAACAAAACGATGAGCCAAAATTTTTTCATTTTCAGAACCCCTTTTCAGCATTTGCACAATGTACCATACAACAGTATGTAAATAAATTGTGTTAAAAAGATTTTAACTGATTGCATAAAAACAACAATTCTGTAACATATTACAGGAGAAAAATAAAAAGTACAAGATGATAAATACAGATAAAAACTTATTTTTGCAACAAAAACGTAACATAATTGCCATTACCTCCGGTATCGGCAGTATGGGAAAAACTTGGTTGGCACTTACTTTGGCGCACGCGGTCAATTCTTTGAAAAACAGTGTGTTGCTTTTTGACGCCGATAACGGATTACTCAATACAAATTTTCAGCTCGGGATGATGCTGCAGGGAGTAATAAGACAGGTTGCCGACGAACAAAAGACACTCAATCAAATTATAAGCCCGATAAATCGGAAAAAGTTTGATATAATAGCGGATAATCCGGGAAGTAATATTTTGGAGAGTATGCCGGTTGGCAAATTACAAATATTACGGGAGGAAATATCAATAGTAGCTCAAAATTATAATTATACTTTCATTGACTTGCCTTCCGATGAAACGGTTCTTAAGCATTTTCTGCCAACTCCGCTGGATTTGATATTGGTATGCACCAATGAACCTTCCAATTTGGTATCAACATACAATTTTTTACAGGAAACTTGCGATTCGGCCAAGTATAAAAACTTGCGGATTATTATTAATTATGCTAATTCTTACGAAGAAGGTTTGCAAACATATAATACATTGCGCCACGCTTGTGAACAGTATATAAAGGTGATACCTCCTTTACTCGGAGTTGTACGCCGTGATACCAGAGTGCGTGATGCCATCAACAACCACGTTCTTTTGTTGAACAAATATCCGACTTCCGAGGCTGCTGAAGATATTATGCAAATTGCAAACCGATTGGTGGAACAAGGAGAAAATTTATGATTAATAATGCCGATGCTTTGGGATATTATGCTGCTTTGGAAGTACATCCTCGTGCGGATAGCTCAATAATAAAAAGACAATATTACGAAAAAGCCAAATATTGGCATCCCGATCATAATGAAGATTCGCGTGCTTTGGAGATGTTTCAGAAAGTATCTGTGGCGTATGATGTACTGAAAGACGAAAAATTGAGAATGGAATATGATTTACTGTCCTGCGTTTATAATGAGAAAGATTTTCCGGCTTTAGGCTCGCTTAAAATATATAAAAATCAGGCCGGAAGAGATGATAAGGCATTAAGAGTTCTGAAACAAATAACCGTTAAGACAGGAAACATAAGAGAAAGCAAAGATATTTGCAATATTCGCGAAGCTTGTAATATGGTTCTTTCCACATCAATAAATAACTGGCTGTTCGGTTGGTGGGGAAAGTCCGGATTTTCGGTGACCAAGAAAGCAATCAAATTTAATTTAAACGAAGTTTCTGCCGATAATTATGATAATTTAAAATTACTGATTCACAATGCGGTGGCATACGAGCAGGAAAATAATATTGAAATGGCGTGGATTTATGCCAAGCAGGCGGAGGCGTTGTCAGCAAATAACGAATATATACATCAAATAATTGCGTCATTTGCCGATAAGCTCGGTTTTCAACCGAAAAAGACCGTAAAAATTCCCCGTTGGAATTCAGCGGAATTAGTGCGCAGACAATATTTATTTCCGGTATTTTTGATTTTGTGCCTGATGTTTGTGATGCTGATGATGTTCGCCGGTCAGGGTATTATGTCATTTAAATCCTCCGAAAAAGGATATTACGAGGAACGTGTTTTAAGCGGTCGTTTGGTGGCAACAGATATGGTCGAGAGTAAAATTATGAAAACCGACAGCGACGCTATGAGTAAAGAATATCTCATACATCTTACTCAAGATTGCACGATTTATAACGGCCCCGATGTTCGTTATTCTCCGATGGTGGAAGGCAAGGCCAATCAGACTGTCAGAATAACAGGATATACGCCGGATAAGAGTTGGTATCAAATAATGCTGGATAACGGTGAAATGGGTTATATAGAAAAAAATAAAACGGAAAAAGGTATGGGCGATCAGGTTCCGTTTGGCAGCCACGTTTATAAAGGACAGTGATATGGGATTAAAATTCGAAATAGATAAGAAAACAGGTAAATCCAGATTGGGAAGATTAATAACCAAACACGGAACGGTTAATACTCCTGCATTTATGCCGGTTGGTACTTGCGGTACAGTTAAGGCAATGATGCCGGAAAGTGTTGCAGCGACAGGCGCGGAAATATTATTGGGAAATACCTATCATCTGATGCTGCGTCCCGGAGCCGATTTGGTGGAAAAAATGGGTGGTTTGCATAAGTTTATGAATTGGAATAAGCCTATATTAACCGATTCCGGCGGCTTTCAGGTAATGAGCTTGAGCGGACTTCGCAGAATTAAAGAAGAAGGCGTTACCTTCAGTTCTCATATTGACGGCAGAAAGTATTTTTTAAGTCCGGAAGAATCCATTAAAATCCAGCATAAACTGGATTCCAATATAACTATGTGTATGGATGAATGCACACCATACCCGTCAACTTATGAAGATTGCGCAAAATCAATGCGGATGTCAATGCGTTGGGCAAAGCGCAGCAAAGAAGCTTTTACTGACCGCGAGGGGTATGGTATATTTGGTATTCAGCAAGGCAATGTATTTCGAGATTTGCGCGAAGAATCTGCCGAAGCCTTGAAAAAAATCGGTTTTGACGGATATGCAATCGGTGGATTGGCAATCGGTGAAGGTCAAGAAAAAATGTTTGAAGTGCTGGATTATGCTCCGCAGATGCTACCGGAAGACAAACCTCGTTATCTGATGGGGGTGGGACGTCCTGATGATATAGTCGGTGCGGTTCTGCGCGGAGTCGATATGTTTGATTGTGTAATGCCGACACGTTCCGGTCGCACTGCTCAGGCGTTTACCAAATACGGAGCAATAAATATCAGAAATTCGCGTCACAAGGAAGATTTCAGACCTTTGGAAGAAGGATGTGATTGTCCGTTGTGTACTCATTATTCCCGTGCGTATATTCATCATTTGCAAAAGTGTAATGAAGTGTTGGGAATTATGCTTTTGACTTGGCACAATGTTCGCTATTATGAGCGTTTAATGCAGGGCTTGCGTAACGCTATAAAAAATGATACACTTAATCAATTTGCCGAAGAGTTTTATACAAATCAGGCAAAAGGTGATATTGAGGAGCTGTAAGCGATGAAAAAACACAGTAAGCTTCACGAATTGAATGAAAATATCGGTAAAAAAAACGATAAGATGATTTCAACGGTTTCGAATCCTAAAGAAGATGAAGTAATTGAACATTTTAAGCAAGAAAATATTAAAGAGGGTATCAGGGTTTTTGTTGCCGGAGGTTCTCGTTCGGGTAATGATGAGATATATGCACGCGAGGCTTATGATTTAGGCAAAAAAATTGTAGAGATGAATTTTAAGCTTGATTTCGGTCTGTCCAACAGCGGCATTATGGGAGCGGTGGCTCGCGGGGTGCTTGACGGTTGGGAAGAAAAACATACCTGTCAGGATGGCTGTCCTATTCAGGGTATTACCACCGAGAAATATTTTTCGCTTTATTCCAATGATGATGAGTTGATTCAAAAAATGGAAGTGGTGGTTGCGCAAACTTTGGAAGAGCGCAAGCAAAAACTTCTCAATGCCGATTTTGTGGTTTTCGCTCCGGGCGGCGTCGGGACGCTTGACGAATTGGCTTACGATTGTGTGGCAATGCAAGATGAAATGCTGCCGATGAAACCATTCATCATATATAATATTAACGGATATTTTCACTATTTATTGGAATATTTGAAATTTATTGCCCACGAAGGCTTTTCTGATCCGATTCCTTTTATTGTGGTCGATAATGCCGAGGAATTAGAAATAGCTTTCCGCTTGCTGAAAATTCGTTATGATAATTTCCGCAGCGGTAAAGAAGCATATGATAATTCCCGTCAATTGGTTTATGAACTTCCGTATTTCATCAAACAAAAAACGGAGTTTAATATGGATGTGGAAGATTGTATGAGGTATATTGATAAGTTTTTACGTGAAGGTACGGAAGAAAATAAACAATTTATACAAAATGAAATAGAAACCGCGTATCTTGAACACGAAATTCTCAAAATGTATGACAGGTTGGCAAAAACAGGTCAGGATACCGGTAAAGTCAGCGAAAAATTGGCAAAATTAAAGAAACGTCGGAGAAGTATTTTTTAATGAATGTATTCGCTTTTATCCTAAAGTATTTGCGCAAAACCAAGCTTATGGCAGGGGTTATATTGTTTGCCATAATAGCACGTGCCGCCGCCGACAGAGGCGAAGTTTATGCAATGTCGCAGGTTATAGGTTTTTTGCCGCAGTACGCAGAAGATAAAAAGGCATTATCTCAAATAATATTCTATATATGTCTTTTAGCCGCATTTCTGGTTTTTGAAGGGGTGGCAAACTTGGTATGGCGCTATGTCGGCGGAAAATTTATGCCATATTTCTGCAGCTTGGTCTACAAAGATATTTTTGTTGCCATTCATCATCAATCGGTGCATTTTTTTAATGAAGAAATGGCCGGAAAAATAGCCTCAAAGACTAAAAACATTGTCAGCGGTATTCGTGAGATATATGCTCATATAGTGTTCGGGCTTATTCGTCCGATTGCCGGAATATTGGTGAGTTTGGTTTTAATTTGCCGCGCGGATTTGCAAATGGGGGGAATCATTGCTGTCTTGAATTTGATTTTTATGACGGTGATTATACTGATTCGCCGCAAAATAGGTTCGTTTTCCGAAAAACGCGCGCGTTTTCACGCCGAAACTGACGGAGTTTTTATTGATACGGTTACTAATTCCGATTTAGTGAAGAGTTTTGCCAATTATTTTTATGAAAAAGGGAGATTTTATCACGTTTTACGCACTGCGGTAAGAGCCGAACAAAAAGAGCGTACCAGAGATGCAGTGTTTGATTTTCAGGGTAAAATGGTGTTTTATTCGGTTTATCTGCTGTCCAGTGTATGTGTTTTTTACTATTGGTATTTGGGAAGGTTGGCATTGGCGGATGTGGTTATGTCTACCTCACTTTTGACCGGATTGATGATGGAAGTTAATAATATCGGTTTTTTTGCCGGAGAATTTGCGCAGCAATACGGTCAGGTAAAAGACGGGTTGGAGCTTGTGTTCAGCCCGCGTGCAGTTGAAGATTTGCCGGACTCACATAATATTAAGATGCGCGGACGAGCCATTAATTTTGATAATATTACGTATCACTATAAAGATAAAGAAGACTTATTCAATAATTTCAATCTCAAAATAAAATCAGGTGAAAAAGTCGGCTTGGTCGGACACTCCGGAAGCGGAAAATCAACATTGATAAAATTGTTGGTGCGTTATTTTGATGTTATTGAAGGTAAAATAACCGTCGGCGGAGAAAATGTAAAAGAAGTCAGACAGGAAAGTTTGCGCGCAAAAATCGCGGTTATTCCGCAAGATACGACATTATTTAATCGCACAATTATGGAAAATATCCGCTACGGGAATGTTAATGCTTCTGACGAAGAAGTTATGGCGGCGGCTAAGCAGGCATATGCCGACGAGTTTATAAAAGAATTGCCGCACGGTTATGACAGTAAAGTCGGTGAGCGCGGTGTTATGCTTTCCGGCGGAGAACGTCAGCGCATTGCTATTGCCAGAGCCATACTTAAAAATGCGCCGATACTGATTTTAGATGAAGCCACTTCGGCTCTGGATAGTGACAGCGAGCAATTTATTCAAAAGTCACTCAAAAAATTGATGAAAGGTAAGACGGTCATCGCTATTGCTCATCGCTTATCCACTTTGAAAGAAATGGACAGATTGGTGGTGATGGATAAAGGTAAAATAGTGGAAGAAGGTTCTCATAACGAATTGCTTAAACGCAAAGGTGCATATTATGAATTTTATCAGCTTCAAAGCCTAAATAAATAAAAATAGCTTGCAAAAAATTACAAACCGCATATATTCAAGCCAGTTAAAATTTTAATGATAAGGAGATAATTATGCCTTTAGTTTCTATGCGTCAGATTCTTGACCACGCGGCAGAACACAATTACGGTGTTCCGGCGTTTAATATTAATAATATGGAACAAATTTTGGCTGTTTTGCAAGCGGCTAAAAAAGTAAATGCTCCGGTGATTCTGCAAACTTCCACCGGTGCTCGTAAATATGCCGGCGATCCGATGATTCGTCATATGGTTGAAGCCGGTTGCGAAATGTTTCCGGAATTGCCGATTTGTATTCACCAAGACCACGGAAGTTCAGTTGATATTTGCCAATCGGCAATTGTTAACGGTTATTCTTCAGTAATGATGGACGGTTCATTGGAAGCCGACGGCAAAACTCCGTCATCTTTTGAATATAATGTAAAAGTTACTCAAGAAGTTGTTGCCAGAGCTCACGCCGTTGGTGCGTCGGTTGAGGGCGAATTAGGAGTTATCGGTTCACTCGAAACCGGAAAAGCTGATAAAGAAGACGGAATCGGAGCTGAAGGCAAATTAGATAAAAAGCGCTTGGTAACTGATCCGGATGAAGCCGCCGAGTTCGTGCGTTTGACACACTTGGATGCCTTGGCGGTTGCCGTCGGCACTTCACACGGTGCATATAAATTTACCCGCAAGCCGGATGGAGAAATTCTGGCAATTGACGTGATTGAAAAGATTCACGCCAAATTACCGAATACTCACCTTGTTATGCACGGCTCTTCTTCTGTTCCGCAGGAATTGCAGGATTTAATTAACGCTTACGGCGGTCAAATTCCGCAAACTTACGGCGTTCCGGTAGAAGAAATTGTCCGCGGTATTAAATCAGGTGTTCGCAAAGTTAACGTTGATACCGATTCCCGTATGGCAATGACCGGTGCGATTCGTCGCTTGTATGCCGAGCATCCTTCGGAATTTGATCCGCGTAAATATTTGAAACCGGCAATTGAAGAAATGCAAAAAGTATGTGAGGCTCGTTATATTGCTTTCGGTGCTGCCGGTCACGCCGACCAAATTAAGGCAATTAAGTTATCCGATATGGCAAAACGCTATGCAGCCGGAGAAATTTAGAAATAATTGCAACGAATACCAATAAAAGAGCCGGATTTATTCCGGCTTTTTTGCGTATTTGCTTTTTTATTATGCTTTGGCAAATTTATCTAACTCGTTAATTGCCTCATCAATCAAACGGCTTTTATCGGTGTTTTCCAAATAGTGATTGATGGCTTTCTGTGCCAACTCTATGGAAATTTCTCCGGCAAAAGCATTTATTTCCTCAATTGCTTTGGTATTTGATGCGGTAATTCTACGCTCCGCTTCCTTTTCTTTATTATCCAAATCCGTTTTAAGTTTTGCTAATTCTTTGTCTTTTATGTTTCGCATACTTGAACGGGAATTTTCAATAATTTGCTGTGCTTCTTTTTCGGCATTAACAAAACGACGTTGATAATCCGCCAATAAATTCTGGGCATCATCACGTAATTTTGCTGCTTCATCAATGTCCGATATAACACGGTTAATACGATTCTGCAAAGCTTGGTGAATGTAATTCCACAGCGGTTTGAAAAGAATACATACACTTAAAACAAAGGCCATTCCAACCCAAAACTCGACTTCTGCGTAAAAAGGAACTTCAGATACTTCGGTTACCGTGGATTTGCTTGCGGCTCCCAATACTTCGGAAACATTTTCCGCGGCGTTCATAATAACATTTTGGGTAGCATCAATCAAATCATCTCCGGACGATTGAACTTCCACTGCTTCTACAATGTCTTCGGTAATCGCATTATCCATTGGTTTTATCCCTATGCGCAATTTCAGAAATATTCTGACGGCTGATGGCTGAAAATCCCAATTTACGCACAATCTCAAAAGCTAAATCTTCAGCAATATTTTCAATTTGCATCATAGTATTTTTCTTTTCTTTTGCCAAATTGAATTCGCTATCAGCAATTTTTTTATTAAGTTGCACGGACATACTATTTTCAGTATCACGCAAATAAGCTTTCAAATCTGCGCGTTCCTTTTCTATTTCCTGTTCAGCTTTTTTTTCGGCGAGCGCCATCGTTTCATTATATTTGTTTAAAGCTTCTTTAGCCTGATTATTGAGTTTATCGGCTTTTTGGATATATTCATTGATTTTGCGTTTGCGCTGCTCTATAATATCGGCGATTTTCGGAGTTACAAATACCGACATCAGTATCCAAAGCAAACTGAAACACAGCAACATCCAAAAAATTTGTGTAACGTATGTAGATAAATCCAATTGCGGAAGCATAGCGTGACCTTATCAAAATTAGCTTATCATCAGAATAGCGATAACCAAGATATACAAAGCAATAGATTCAATGGAACCCATACCGATGAAGCCGAACAAAGTAACGTCTTTTTTAACTTGCGGATTGCGGCCGACGGTTTCAATCAATGTTGTCCATAATTTTGTTAAACCCCAAGCAGCAGCAGACATACCGATTGCACAAATACCTGCGGCAATATAAGCTAAAGCTTTGTCTTGTAAGATTTCGTTTTCCATTTTTTGTCCTTTCTCTAGTTAATTAAAAACAGGTTATTCTTCATCACTGATAGCTTGGCTTAAATAAACACAGCTCAGCGTGGTATAGATATAAGCTTGCAACAAAGTGATGAATAATTCAAACATTATAACACACATATCCGCAACTAATGGAATAAATCCGAAGAATCCCATTGCTACGATAAATGTGCCTAAAACTTTTAACATAATATGCCCGATTGACATATTGACAGCCAAACGAATGGTTAGGCTGAAAGGTTTTGCCAATAATGAAAGAGTTTCCACCGGAATAATCAGAGGAGCCATCATCAAAGGCAAACCTTCCGGAAAAAATGTTCTGAAATATCCCCATCCGCGTCTTTTAAGACCGAATATAATGTTTAAAATCAGGCAAAATACCGAAAGTGCGCCTACGGCGGCGATATGAGAAGTAAAAGTAAAACTGTATGGGAAAAGTCCCAAAATATTGCCGCAAGCAATAAATGTGAACATTGTGAAAATGAGAGAAAAATATTTAACCCCGTCTTTACCGAGAGTTTCACCGATAATTCCCTGAATAAAGTCATAAACCGATTCGGCAAATGCCTGCTCTTTTGTCGGTACAATATCTCTTTTACGCAGGGCTAATGCAAATGTCAGCACAAGAAAAGTAACCGTGATAACCATACACAGAGCCGAATTCGTGAAAGATAAATCCGCTCCGCCGTAGTTAAACGGAATAATTTTTTTAATTTCAAATTGTTCCAAAGGATTTTCCATAATCTCTCCTTATCGTATATCCTTATCTGTTTCCAGCGCCGCTTTGTATACGTTCAACACTCCGGCGGCACAGCCGAAAACGGTGCTGACAAGCATAATAATAGGTTTGGTTTTAAAAATATCATCAGCCCAATAACCGAGAACTAAAGCGATGGTTACCGGTGAAATAAATTCAGCCGCAAAACGAAAAGCCTGTTGCAATAAAGTATTGACCGAAGATTTTACTTTTTTCTCCTCTTTGGTTTCTTTTAAATTACGGATTCTCCTATCAATATCCTTTATATCCTGTGGCAATTCACTCATTGCTTTATGTCATATCCCAATCGTTCCAACCGACTGTCCAAATAATTTCTTAAATGGCGGTAGTTAGTTGAACCGTAAATAATTTCGTTACCGTCGGCACCGACTATATAAAAGGCAGGAGTTCCCTGTACCTTTAATCTATCTATGGCTTCCTGTCTGTCAGCAACAATTTCTTGAGCCAGTTTTTTATCTTTTACGCAGGCTGTAGCTTCGTCATAACTCAGACCGTGTTCGGCGGCATAGCGGAACAGATGTTCTTCGTCGGTGTCCATCCACCAAGAACGTTGAGCCGAAAACATTGCTTCAATGAAAGGAAGGTAATTTTCGTACACCATACATTTAGACAGCATAGCCGCTTTCATCGAATTTTTATCAAGCGGGAAATTAACAAAAATAATCCGCAGCAATCCCTTATTTATATAATCTTCCATTAGTTCAGGAATCACATCCAAGTGAAAATCTGCGCAATGCGGACACCCTAAAGAGGAATACTCAAACATAGTCAGCGGCGCGCTTGCGGAACCGTACGAATATTTCTGCGAGGTGTTGATGACAATGTTGCGAGGCAGAACGGTGGCAATACCATTTTTCTCGGCAGCAATAGCTTCTTGTTTGCGAAGCTCTATTTTGCCGTCTTCATACACAAATCCTTTGTAATTAAAATAAATTGCGGCAGAAAAACAAAACACCACAATCAATGACAGAACATTGCTTACTTTTTTAATAAAACTATCCAAAGCACTACTCCTGATTACTCTTATCTGATAATACGTGTCTTCCTATATTTTCCAAAGTTTTTCGTAATTCATTATCGTTAATATCTTTAGTTAATTCCGTAATATAAGATTCTTCGCTTTCGGATACAACCTTTTTTTTCACTTTATCAATGGGTTTTTTATTCAGTAAAAAATTATCGGGATTTGCTGACTGAATTATTTTCAGTGTGCTGATTGCCGGATATCCGTAAAATGAGTTGATTTTTTCAATTATTTGCCGTTGTTTTTGTTGAATTTCCAATGCGAAAGCACCGGATAAGACGGATATATTTAAACAACCGTCGATTCGCATATCTTTTTTGAAAATAATATTTTGCGGCAGACAATAGGCAGATAATTCCTTGCCGATTATTTCTTCCCAAGAATTTAACAATTCCAGAAAGAGCATACCGTTATTTCCTAAAAGTTGGCGCAAAAGCGGATTTACGGTTTTTGCTATATTGGTTAAATCAGTCAGCTTATGTTCGGAGCTTATATCAAGTTTCTTTGCCATTTTCTTTTCCCTTATTAACAAACTCTGAAACATTTGCCAGCGGATGTTGTTGATTTACGCTGTTTATTAACTTTTGATTGCTGATGTGAGTGTAAATTTCGGTTGTGGTAATATTTTCGTGCCCGAGCATTTTTTGCACGGAACGCAAGCCGGCGTCATTATTAATCAGGTGGGTGGCAAAAGAATGACGCAGAACATGCGGAGATATTCGTGAAGGATATATTCCGCATTCGGCGGCCAATTTTTTCAAGTCTTTGTAAAAAGCATCACGGGTAAGGTGTCCGTCAATTGCATAAAGCGAAGGAAAAAGCCACGGCGACGAGGCATTTTTTTTAATAAATTTTTCGCGCAAATCTTTATATTTTTCAATTGTCGTTACGGCTCGTTGTGCTAACGGAACGATTCTCTCCTTACTGCCTTTCCCGAATATGGTCACCAGATTTTTTTTATAATTGATTGCGGTTTCCGGCAGGGCAACCAGTTCGGAAACTCGCATACCGGAAGCATACATCAGTTCAATCATAACGGCGATTCGATGAAAGCGAAAATCATCGCTGGCAGTTGCGGCAGAAATCAAACTTTCAATTTCTTCTGCCGTCAAAAACTTAGGCAACGGTTTTTGTTGTTTCGGCGTTAAAATATTTTGTGCCGGATTATCGGAAATGATTTTTTCGGAATAAAGAAATTTGCAAAATTCCTTTATGGCGGACAATTTACGCGCAATGGTTTTGGGAGCGAATCCTCTGGTTGCCAAATCCTGCATAAAAGATTCTATCTGTTTTTTATCCAAATGGTCATCGGTGAATATTAAAAATTGCTTCAAATCTCTTTCATAAGCTGCAATGGAGTTTTGCGCAGATCCCTTTTCTGCAGCCATCATTTGCAAAAAACTCTCTATTTGTTCGCCGAACATTGTTTATTTTTCTAAATTGACACTGATTTTTTGACTGATATGTTCGGTCGGGGCTTGAATATCTTGAACAATTACAACTCCTACGCCCAAAATCAAGGCTGCGGCTACGGCGTAAAAAATAACTTTTGTATTATTTTGCCGTTGATAAGAATATCTCATATTATTTTTCCTTATAAACTGTTAAAAATTGTTGATTATATACTAACAAGGTTATATCTTAAGGTCAATAGTTAAGAGTAATAGAATAACAAATGAAGTTAAAATGCCTAAAATAGATAAAATAATACTGCTTGTTGGTTTGATGGGAAGCGGTAAAACGAGCGTGGGTAAACGATTGGCCAGAAAATTGTCCTTGCCGTTTGTAGACGGCGATTCGGAAATAGAAAAAGCTGCCGGATTGTCGTTGGTCGATGTTTTTAAATGTTTCGGTGAAAAAGAATATCGTGCCGGAGAAGAAAGGGTTATGAAACGTTTATTGCAAGGAAATCCTTGTGTTTTAGCTTCGGGGGGCGGTTCGTTTGTGGCAGAGCAAACTCGCAAACTGGCAAAAAATCACGCTTTAACGATTTGGCTCAAGGCTGATATAGATACGCTTTATCATCGTACCGCCGGACGTACGCGCCGTCCGTTTTTACTTGGCGATAACAATACGGTGAAAGAAAAATTGCAGGAATATATAGCTGAGGAATATCCGTTTTATTCCGAAGCGGATATCGTTGTCGAAACTAAAGATGAAAAAGTAGAAAATACGGTGCGGCACGTGATAGCGGCAATTAACCGTTTTTACGGCATAAAACCGCCGCGTCGTCCGTTTAAGTATTTTCACAGAAAAGCAAAGGATAACAAAAATGCGTCCAAACAGCAGAACGCCGGCGCAAATGCGTCCGTTAGAGATAATTAAAGATGTAAATTTATATGCCGAAGGGTCGTGTCTGATAAAATTCGGTAATACTCACGTGCTATGCACTGCCAGTGTTGATGAAAAAGTTCCCGTATGGCTTCAGGGGCAGGGACGCGGCTGGGTTACCGCCGAATATTCTCTGTTACCGCGGGCAACGCAAACCAGAGTGAGCAGGGAAACCAAAGGTGTCGGCGGCAGAACGCACGAAATTCAACGTTTGATAGGGCGCTCTTTGCGGGCGGCCGTGGATTTGACGCAGATGCCGGATATTTGTATACAAATAGATTGTGATGTATTACAAGCTGACGGCGGAACCAGAACCGCTTCAATTTCCGGAGGCTTTGTGGCGTTATATATTGCATTGGATAACTTGGTGAAGAAAGGACGTTTGCCGCGCAATCCGATAAAAGAGTATGTTGCGGCGATATCCTGCGGAATTTATGATGGTGAAGCGGTGCTTGATTTGGATTATACGGAGGATTCTCACGCAGATGCCGATACCAATTTTGTATTGACGGAGAGCGGAAAAATAGTTGAAATACAGGCTACCGCCGAGGGAGCCGTTTTTGATGAAGCCGATTTTAATGAACTTTTCGGGTTAGCCAAGTCAGGTATTCATCAAATTATATGTGCGCAAAAGAAAGTTTTGGGAGAATAAAATGAAACTTAACAAGATTCTGTTTGCCAGTCATAATGCCGGTAAAATATCGGAAATAAAAAATATGTTACAGCCTTTGGGAATTCAGGTTATTTCGGCTGCAGATATTTCATTCCCCGATGTGGAAGAAACCGGTAGTACATTTGCCGAAAATTCATTACTGAAATCACAAACCATTGCCCAAACTTTGAATATTCCGTGCATTGCCGACGATTCGGGATTGTGTGTTGACGCATTAAACGGTGCGCCCGGAGTATATTCGGCGCGTTATGCTCCAAACCGCGACTTTGATAAAGGTATCGATAAACTGCTGGCAGAGATGAATAAAAGTTCCGACAAAAATCGAAACGCACATTTTTCCTGCGTAGTTTCATTGGCATATCCCGACGGCAGGTATAAATTGTTTGAAGGTCGAGTCGATGGTAAAATAGCTTTTGAGAAAATGCAGGGAGAAGAAGGTTTCGGTTATGATCCCATATTTATTCCTGACGGCTATAATTGCAGTTTTGCACAAATGAGCAAAGAGGAGAAAAATAAAATATCGCATCGCGGCCGCGCAATGCAAAAGTTTAAAGAATACTTGCTCAGCCTTTAACGGAGATATAAAATGATGAATGTTTACAATATCAGCGGAGATAAATCTTTTGTTGATATTTTGGCCGGTTATTTTCTGCAAAGGTACGAAAATAAACCGGAAGAACTCGCAAATATATTGTTTTTAATGCCTAATCGAAGATCTTGTCAGAATTTGGCGGATGCTTTTGTGAGATATAACGGAGGAAAACCGACGCTTCTGCCCCGAATGGAGCCGATTGCCGATGCCGATGAAGATGAAATTTTTTTGAGCGGCGGCGCAAAAATTTTGCCCCTTCTTAAACCGGCAATTGACAATATGGAAAGGTCCCTTGATTTTACTAAGCTGATTATGCACAAAAATAAGTACGGTATTGATGATGTTTCTTTATCGCAAGCGTATGCTTTGGCTCAAAATTTGGCATCATTAATGGATACCGTGCAGAATGAGGAGCTGAACTTTGCTGACTTGGATAAAATTGTTCCCGATAATTATTCGAGCCATTGGCAAAAAACATTGACCTTGCTCAAAATTATTACGGAATATTGGCCGCGTATTTTGGAAGAAAACGGATATTGCGATCCCGCGGAAAGAAAAAAACAACTCATCAGAGCCGAATTGGATTTTTGGCGCTCCTCGCCTAACCGTCCTAAAATAATTATAGCCGGAAGTACGGCGGCATTTCCCGTTTTGAAGGAAATGGTGAAAACAGTTGCCGAGTTTCCTGACGGAGAAGTTTATTTATACGGAGTGGATAAATATTTGGACGCCGATTCGTGGCAAAAAATTGATGAAAACCATCCGCAGTATGAACTAAAAGAGTTACTTGATTATTTGCAATTGTCGCGCGATTGCGTAATTGATATACCAGATAAAGATATAAGCAATCGGGAAAAGTTGATAAGTGAAATAATGCGTCCTGCTTCAACCACCGGAGAATGGAGAAAATTGTCGGAAGAAATGTTTCCGGCGGATACATTCAAAGATATTCATTTAATAAATTGCGATGATATGCGTCACGAGGCGAAGACCATCGCGCTGATTATGCGTGAAACCTTGGAAACCGAAGGAAAAACAGTTGCTTTGGTAACGGTTGACCGTAATCTGTCGCGGAGAGTTATTTCCGAATTGAAAAAATGGAATATAGATGCCGATGATTCGGCTGGACAACCTTTGAGTTTAACGCACATAGGCGTATATTTTCGTTTGGTTGCCGAAGCAATAGTGCAAAATAATATGACGGCCAAAATGGCATTACTCAAATATCCGTTCACAGCTTGCGGAAATGATAGCATAAATTTCAAAGAAAAAGTCTATGATTTAGAGTTGGCTTTAAGAAAAGAAAGAAAACTTACTCCGGTTCAGCAAAATTTGCTTGATGATTTTGAAAGGAGATTACTTCCTTTAAAAGAACTTTATGACAATCCGATGGTGGATTTGAAAAAAATGCTTATAACTCACATAGAAGTAGCGCAAAGTTTATCCGATACGGATATTAAAACCGGTGATAAAATCATCTGGAAAGGTGATGACGGGTATGTTGCGGCGGAATTTTTTGCCGAATTTATAAATAAGAGTGATAAATTAGGTAATATTGCCGCCAATGATTATCTGCCGTTTTTAGTTACGGTTATGACCGAGAAAAATGTGCGTTCAAGATACGGATATCACCCTCGTGTCAAAATTTTAGGACCGATTGAAGCTCGTTTAACAAATTATGACAGGGTGATTATCGGAGAAGCAAACGAAGATGTCTGGCCTAAGCTGCCGAAAGCCGATATGTGGCTGTCCCGCCCGATGAAGTCCGATTTTAAAATGCCGCAAGCGGAAAGAAGTATAGGTGTCAGCGCGGCAGATTTTGCTCATTTATTGAATGCTCCGGAAGTTTTTGTTACCAGAGCGCAAAAGGTTGACGGCACTCCTACCGATAAATCAAGATGGTGGCTTCGGATGGAAACGGTTTTGGATGCGATTTTCGGAAGTGATGATGAGCAGAAAAAGAAATACGCCTTTATTTACAGAGAACCTTATTCACAGTGGGCAAAAAATTTAGAAAGATGCGATAATCCTCGTCCGGTAAAGGCTCCGCAGCCTCGTCCGAAATTGAAATATCGTCCTCGCAAGCTTACGGCCAGTCAGGTAGAAATTTTAATGCGTGATCCGTACTCGGTTTACGCTAAAGAAATACTTAAATTGGAACCTTTGAAAAAATTGGATCGTGAAAAAGAAGTATTTGATTTCGGAATTATGGTTCACAAAGTATTGGAAGAATTTAATAAAAAATATTACGGCGAGTATTATCCGGAAAATGCTGCCGAAATATTAATGAAATCCGGTATGCAAAAATTTGCGGAAAATAATGTCAGCGAGGAAGTGCAAACCTTTTGGAAGCCGCAATTAAAAGCAATGATTGATATGGTTGTCGGAAGAGAAGCGGAATATCGTCATCTTATAACCAAAGTAAACAGCGAAGTCAAAGGAGAAATGATATTTAAAGCCAAAGGCGGTGATTTTTTGATTTCGGCAAAAGCAGACAGAATAGATAAGACAAAAGACGGATGTATAAACATTATAGACTATAAAACAGGTAAAGGACGCAGTGATAAAGAGCTGAAAGAAGTAACCGCCCCGCAATTACCGGTAGAAGCAATGATAGCGCAAAAAGTCGGATTTGAAGATGTTGAAAAAGCAGAAGTTGCAAGTATGCAATATTGGGCATTAAAAGACAAATCGGGAAAAACTGATTATGATGAAACTCAAAATGCCATAGATAAAATAGAAACGGCTTTGCAAAAACTCATAGACGGGTTTGATGATGAAAAGCGTCCGTATTTGGCAAAACCGGTATCAAGCAAATACGGACAATACGGTGATTATGACCATCTTTCCCGTTATTTGGAATGGTCTGTACGCGAAGATAGCGAGGAAGAAAATGATGATGAGTAATAATACTTATGAAGATTTGTATAATGAAAGCAAAGAAAAAGCATCGGAACGTCAACGCAAGGCGGCAAATCCTCGCGTATCGGTTTGGGTAGAGGCCTCTGCCGGTACCGGAAAAACTCAAGTTTTGTCTGACAGAGTGCTTCGTTTACTACTCGAGAGCACTGAGCCTCAAAGTATTATGCCGAAAATTTTGTGCCTGACCTATACCAAAGCGGCGGCAGTGGAAATGAAAACACGTATTTCCGAGAGATTAAGCAAATGGTCGGTGCAAAGTGATGAAGAATTGAAAGAAAATATCGAAAATTTATTAGGTAAAGATACGTGCAGCCAAGAAAAATTATCGGAGTATGCGGACAGAGCCGGTACTCTTTTTGCTATGCTGTTGGACACTCCGGGCGGAATCAAAATACAGACCATACATAGTTTTTGCGAACAAATACTTAAGCGTTTTCCGCTGGAAGCAGGTATTTCTCCGTATTTTGAAATTCTGGGAGAAAGAGAGGCTGCGGAAACTTTAAAACAAATTCAAAATGAAATACTGCGGGAGAGTAATTTTTCCGATACACCGGAGGCGTTGGCAGTTCTGTATCTGACGGCTAATTTAAGCGAACATTCATTTCCTAAGGTGATGAAACATATCACCGAAAATTATATTAAAATTAATGAAAGTCTGCATCAATACGGCGGATTGAATAAAATACTGGAAAAAATGCGGCAAAAATGGGGAATTACTGACGGCGAGAGTGATGAAAAAATCATAGCCGAAGCTATGCGTAACATAAATAAAAATGATTTGGAACAAAACATAAAAGCTTTGCGGAAAGGCGGAAATAAAAATAATACGACGGCAAATATTTTACAAGAGGTGCTTTCCGGAGGGTTGATATGCGGAGATTTTGATAAATATGCAAGCTGTTTTTTGAGTAAGAGTGACGAAATATTCGGTCAAAATTGGCGGTATGGTGATAAAGATGCAGTAAAAAGCGATGCGGAAATAATTGATAGAATGAAAACGGAAGCGCAACGCTTGTATGATGTGCAGAAAAAACGTTGCAAAATCAGAATTTATGAATCCAGCAAGGCTTTTTTAACCGTAGCCCAAAGCATAAATCGTAAATATGAAGAATATAAGCGGGCAAAGTCTTATTTGGATTATGCCGATTTAATTGATAAAACCTGTGCATTATTATCCGATGCCGAGCAGGCTTCTTGGGTGTTGTATAAGCTTGACGGCGGGATAGACCATATTTTGCTTGATGAAGCTCAGGATACTTCACCGCAGCAATGGAAAATTATAGAGGCGCTAAGCAATGAATTTTTTTCCGGTTCCGGTGTGCGGGAAAAAATCCGCACGGTGTTTGCGGTAGGTGACAGAAAACAATCAATTTTCAGTTTTCAGGGAGCCGATCCGCAGAAATTTGATGAAATGTCAAGAGAATTCAAAAAACGCGCAGGTGTCAATTTTGATAAAATCGATATGGAGTACTCATTCCGCTCCACTCCGGCAATATTGGACGGAGTAAATACCATATTTGCCGATGAAAAAATTGCCGACGGCGTAATTTCAGCCGGTTCTCCCGTCGAACACATACCGGTAAGAGCCGGAGAATACGGCAGAGTTGAAATCTGGCCGTTATATGTGGCAGAAAAAAGTGAAAAAGCTTCCGAAGACGAAAAATTAATGCCGCCGATGGAAATGAGTAAAAAAATTTCGGTCAGAACAAAAATGGCAAGACAAATTGCCGAAAAAATCGAAAAGATGATTGAAAGCAGCAAAGACACGGTTAATCCTCTGAGATACAAAGATTTTATGATTTTGGTAAGACATCGTAACGCATTTATGGAAGAATTTATTCGTGTTTGCAAAGAAAACCATATTAATATAGTCGGCGCCGATAAAATGGTATTGGCCGAGCAGATAGCTGTGCAGGATTTGATTTCATTGGGTAAATTTCTGCTTTTGCCCGATGATGATTTATCTTTGGCTGAAACGCTGAAATCTCCGCTGTTTAATCTGACGGATGCAGATTTGGAGGTTCTTTGCTGTGAACGTCAACCGAATGCCTCCCTTTGGAATAGTCTTGGTAAAAACGCAAAATATGCGGGAATATATAAAGATTTGAGCAGATTAATCGAAAAATTGGATTTTATTCGTCCGTTTGAACTGTTCAATTATGTTTTGGTTAATATGGGCGGCCGTCATAAATTTATGCAAAGAATGGGAATTGAAGCGGAAGATGCCATTGATGAATTTATGAATATAACTTTGGAATACGAACAAACTCAAACTCCTAATTTACAAGGGTTTATATCGTGGTTTGAAGATGATGAAACCGCTATCAAACGCGAAGGTGATGATGCCGAAAACGATGCGGTGCGATTAATGACGGTACATCATTCAAAAGGTCTGCAGGCTAGAGTGGTGTTTTTACCGGACAGTGTTCAACTTCCGAAAAACAGTTGCGAGCAAAAGCTGTTGTTCGGAAATGACGGATTGCCTTATTATCCGCTTCGTAAAAAGGACTATGATGATATATGCGTTAAAATAAACGATGATGACGGAATTGTGCAGTTGGAAGAATATCGTCGTTTGCTGTATGTTGCTTTGACCAGAGCCGAAGAACAGTTAATTATATGCGGATACGCAAATTCAGATAAAATAAAAGACGATTCGTGGCTGAAAATCTGCAAAAATGCGATAGGCAAGATTATTGCCGAAAATGAAGATAAAAAACTGGTGATGGAGAGTCCGGCAAAGAGAATTGTGAAACCGAAAACAAAATATATCATACAGCCGCTTATTAAAGAAAAAGAAAAGTGGCTTGATGTCAAAGTCAATGGTGAATCGGCAATGGCAAGACCGTATACACCGTCTAAATTAAAAAAAGAAAAAGACGAAGAACCGGATTCGGTTTCACCGCTTAAAGAAAAAGCTGACTATTATCGCCGCGGTAAGCTTATACATAAAATTATACAATTTTTACCGGCGGAAAATAAAAATAAAGAACAGATTATTGATGACTACTTGCAAAAAAATGCCGGTGGCTTTTCGAAAGAGCAAAAACAGAAAATCAAATCGGAAGTTTTACAATTATTGGCAAAAGAAGAATACGCAGCATTTTTCGGTTCGGATTCGCACGCAGAAGTTCCGATTTTCGGAGCGGTGGGCGGACAGATTATTTCGGCGCAGATAGACAGATTAATTGTGCGGAAAGATAAGGTTATCATCATAGATTTTAAAACAAACAGAGAAGTTGCAAAAAATGCCGATAAAATTCCGGAGCTGTACCGCCGCCAATTAAAAGCTTATGAAAAACTTGTCTGTGCCATATATCCTAACCGCAAAGCGGAAAGCTACATTTTATGGACCAATGAATTAAGGTTGATGCGTGTTTTATAAAAAAAGTGTTGTAATTATTTTGTTTATCTTTAATATTAATCACAAGGCGACTATATAGTCGGAAGGATAACAAATAACAAGGAGAACAAAATGACACAACCTTTGACAGACAGCCAATTTGATGAAACGGTTTCTAATTCTAAAGGCTTGGTGCTGATAGATTTTTGGGCGGAATGGTGCGGACCGTGCCGTCAATTGGGGCCGATTTTGGAAACCATTGACGATGAAATGGGTGACACCGTAAAGATTTATAAAATGAATGTTGACGATTCGCCTGAAGTCGCAAGCCGTTTCGGATTACGTAGCATTCCTACGATGTTTTTGTTTAAGGACGGTAAACAGGTTGATATGAAAGTGGGTTTGAATACACAATCCACCATTCAATCTTGGATTGAGTCGTATAAATAATCAAACAATGTAAGATTTCTGAGATAAAACTCCGAAAAGTTATTTTCGGAGTTTTTCCATAAAAACGCTTGATTTTATAAAATATTTGTGCTAAAAGTCAGCCGAAATTGAGCGGCTTTTATGTATGAGCGCTTGGCGCCACCGTAGTAAAAGCCTTGTATTAATCCGCTTTGTAAAGCAAAGCACAGAAAAAAGAAAGGAATGACATCATGAGACATGGTGACGCACACAGAAAATTTAATATGCCGAAAAGCCAAAGAAGAGCTTTGTTCTCTAACCTGACTTCCGCATTGTTAACGCACGAACAAATTACGATTACGTTGACTCGAGCCAAAGAATTAAGAACTTTTGCCGACAATATGATTACTTATGCCAAAAAAGGTGATTTGAATTCTCGCCGCTTAGCCGCAGCTTTCTTGCGCAATGATGAAGTCGTTTCTAAGCTTTTCTCTACTTTGGCAGAACGCTATAAATCTCGTAACGGCGGTTATACCCGCGTTTTGAAAGCCGGTTTCCGTTATGGTGATTGCGCTCCGATGGCTGTTATTGAATTGGTTGACAGAGATGTAAACGCCAAAGGTGCTAAAGACTTGGCCAGAGTTGCCGCCGAAAAGGCTGCTGCTGAAGCTGCCGAAAAAGCAGAGGCTACTGCCGAGACAAGCGAAAACGCTTAGTCTTTTTTATGATTTGAAAAAAACTCCGTCGATTCGCGTCGCGGAGTTTTTTGTTTGCTTACCGAATAAAAAAACTCCTCATAAAGAGGAGCTGAGGAGTAAAACAATGAAAATTTATCTGGTTTTAAGGAAATTATCACGAACTATCTGAGCAAGATTTTCTTGTTCACGAACTTTCTCAGCTATAACCTCCTGTGATTTCATAATAGGAGAATAGCCGCGGTCAATCGAATTTATCATAGATTTTCCGAAAGGTATTTTCCCCCCATAGGTTGCTGGACCGGTTGATTTTGTTACAGCACCTTTTGTAAAATCTTTACTCATATCATTCATTTTTTTATTCCTTGAATTCCTATTCTTACTTTAGACATAACACGGACAAAATATTTTGTCAATAGTTTTTTACGATATAATATTTATTTGTTATAAAAACAACAATTTTGTTATACAATCTGTGGAAAATAAGGTAAAAATAACCCTGAATACAACGTTTTTGAGGAAAAGATGTCTTTATTTAAATCTGTTGCTACATTCGGCGGTTTAACTTTTATCAGCAGAATAACCGGATTTTTACGCGATATGGTATTGGCTAATTTGCTTGGCGCTTCGGCAATGGCCGATGCTTTTGTGGTTGCGTTTAAACTGCCTAATTTGTTCCGCAGTTTATTTGCGGAAGGTGCTTTTACCAGCGCTTTTGTTCCGCTTTTTTCTCAAAAACTGGTGGCGGAAGGCAAGAAAAAATCGATTTTCTTTGCCGCACAGGCAATGTCGGTATTGGTGGTGATTGTCGGTCTTTTTGTGGTATTGTTTGAAATATGTATGCCGTATGTGGTTGATGTTTTAGCTCCGGGATTTTATAATGATGCCGGTAAAACCGAACTGGCTGTAGAGTTGTGCCGCATTACGTTTCCGTTTTTGCTGTTGATTTCCATTGTTTCTTTTCAGGGCGGAATTTTAAATTCTTTTGAAAAATTTGCCGCACCGGCAGCTGCTCCGATAATTCTCAACTTAACAATGATATTTTCCGCTTATGTTTTTGTGCCTTTTATGCCCACGGCGGCGCACGGTATAGCTTTAGGTATAACGGTGGCCGGCTTGTTTGAAATATTATGGCTGTGGATTTTTTTGAGACAGATAGATGTTAAAATTCATCCTTATCTGCATATTATAAAAATTATGCACAATCAGGAAATCAAAACCTTGTTTAAGCGCATTGCTCCGGGAGTGGTGGGTGCAGGTATTTATCAAATAAATATGGCGGTGGATACCATTTTGGTGTCATTGGTAGGAACCGGAGCGATTTCTTGGCTTTATTATGCTAACAGATTGCAGCAATTACCGTTAGGAGTTGTCGGTGCTGCCATAAGTGTGGCTTTGCTTCCGATATTATCCAAATTTTTGAAAGCCGGAGATTTGGATAATGCCAGAAATACTCAGGATAAGGCAGTGGAATACGGGTTGCTGTTATCTTTTCCGGCGGCGGTTTTGCTTATAGTCTTGGCAGAACCGATAGTCAGACTATTGTTCCAACACGGTAAATTTATGTCTGCCGATGCTTTAATGACGGCAAATGCGGTGATTGCCTATTCCATAGGTTTGCCGCTGTATGTTATGACTAAAGCGCTGATGCCTAATTTTTTTGCCAGAGGAGATACGGTAACACCGGTGAAATACAGCGCCGTTGTTTTTATTACCAATCTGGTATTTAATCTGATACTGATGAAATTTTACGGACACGTGGGAATAGCTATGGCAACCACCATCGCCGCTTTTGTATCATTAATGCAATATATTATAGGACTGAAAAAACGCGGATATTGGAGCTTTAAAAAACAACTGCTTAAAAAAATGTGTAAAATAATTGCGGTTTCCGTTTTGATGGGATTGGTTGTCTGGTCGGTAAATAAAACTATGTTGTTTTATTTTCCGGATTATATAGAGCATAAAATCACCTTATTTATGGGATTAGGCTTTCTGGGAATTATTGCTCTTGCATTTTTCCTGATTACCGCTACAATGTGCTCAATAATAAATTGTCGTGAAATTCTGCAAATGATGAGGAGAAAAAATGGTTAAATTTAATAGTGAAAAATTTGCAAAATTGGCGGAAAAAATCAAAAATATCAAATCAAAAAGTATTCAATCGATATTGTCCGGAGCAAAAGCGGTTAAGGATAGAGTTATTTTAATGTCAAAACAAACGGAGCGGAAAAATTTTTTGTCGGCAATATGGAACAAAATAAAGAAAATTAAATTAAAAAAGACATCAATGTACAAAGTAGGTAAAAAATGTATAAAAAAAATTTCCGATTCGTGGAAAATTGTGCTGACATTTGTTCCTCTTTTCCTTATTTTTTACTATGTGTTGGGGAGTAAAATAGTTGAAAATATAGATGTTAAAACTCAATACAAAATTGAAAAAAGTGATAATGCGCCTCTGTTTATGACAGCCGATACGATGTCGTTTTTAATCAAACGTGAAATTGATGATAAAATGTGGACACCTAATTTACCACCGATTTTTCCGGCATATATTTTGGATAATATGCCGAATTTTCAGGTCGGGATTATTACGGCGGTCAGGGATATTACAAGTACATTACGATATTTCAAACATAATACCGATTCTCAGAATAAAGACATTAAAGCGGCGTATAAATTGCTTAATTATGCTCCGAATGTATGGATAATGTCTCGTAAGGGGAAATTTAATTTGGCTCCTTCATCTAATTCGCAATATCGTAAAGCCGGTAACGAATTACGCAAGTTTATGCGCGATGGCATATATAATCCTGATGTTGATGATTTACGTCTGTTGTTGAAAAAAATCAGCACGAAATTGCAGAAATTAACGTTGGATAGTGAAGATTATCAACAAGAAAATACATCTTTTTGGTTTAACGGCGGAGCTGATGATTTGTTTTATATGCATAAGGGATATTCTTTCGCGTTGTGGCAAATCAGCAACACTTTGTGCAGGGATTATAAAGATTTAATCGTCAGAAATAATTTGTATGAAGATTGGATTAGAATGAGCGCGTCGCTGCAAAAAGCAGCGGAATTTTCACCGGCTGTTATTCGTAACGGCAAGGTTGACAGCGCATTTACTCCTAATCATTTGTTGATGCAGAACTATTATTTGTTGCGCAGTATCTCGGCGGCACTTAAAATAAGGGATAATCTTGCGGGGGTTACAAATGCTGATTAAAACTGAAAATTTATCATCGAAATCAGTTATTAATTTTTATTTACCGAATAATACGGCAACGGCGAAAAGTATGCTTCTTTTTGTATCTTCGGCAGATTGTAAAAACGACTTCGTGCAGGAAATTTTTTCTATGAGCGGGGTTATTTATTGTTTATTGGCCGAAAATTTGATTTCAATAAAATATGCTGATAGTTCCGATAAAGAAGCAATAAAAGCGCTTGCTTTGGCGTGTATTGATGATTATATTCAGGGCTTGCCCGATTTTGACGGCGGATGCGATGATTTGTCATTAAAATGCGAGGCATTGGCAAATGCTCTTATTCGTCCGACACTCAATCGTGATAATGGGGATATTGTAATGTCTTTGTTGTCAGAAAATATTCTGCAGGTACAATTTACGGGGCATTGCGCCGGTTGTCCGTATGCTCAAAATACTTTGCAGAATGTTATTGTAAAAACATTTAAACATTACCTTCCTCAAATAAATGAAGTGAGGTTGAAAGAATAGCAAATGGCAAAGTTTGTAAAAATACTTTTACTTTGTATTTGTTTTGCCGGCAGCGCAAGTGCCGAACCGGTGATGGAAAAGCGCGACGGCGCCATATATGTTGAATCGGCAACTACCGCCGAAGTTGAAAAGTTGTTTCGTACTTATCATTTTAATGAATATAGGGAGGCTTACGGAAAATATCCGCGGATTTATTTAAAAAAAATGCCGGAAGATTGGAAGGAAGTGCCGGAAAATAAAGCCAAACATCGTACTTTTATTCGTATTTTACTTCCGTTGGTTTTAAAAGTTAATGAAGCAATTTCGGCGGAAAGAGCTTTGATAGAAAATATAAACAATAAATATATCAATAATGTGCCTTTAAACGAAAACGATTTAAAGGTTTTGGAAGAAAAAGCGGTGAAATATGATGTTTTCACGCGTATGAAAGGTGATACGCGGACGGCTCTTTTATTGGAAGGATTGCTGACAAATATAGATGTTTTGCCGCCTTCTATTATGATTGCATCGGCGGCGGCATATACCGATTGGGGAACTTCCCGTTTGGCAATGCAGGCCAATTCGTTGTATTTGGAAGAAGTCTGGTATACTGATGAGGGGTTAAAACCGCTGAATGATGAAAATGCCGATTACCGCTATAAAATATTTTCTTCTTTGGAAGAAAGCATAGCAGCGCACGCTCTTAAAATTAATTCTCATATTAATTATGATTATTTCAGAGTAGGTCGTAAGCTCGGTCGTGATATTAACCGTCCGCCGTACGGCGAGCAATTGACGGTGCATTTTCTGCACGATAATAATATGCGCAATATTCTGGGGTTGATAGACTACACCCTTGTTCATTATGGTTTGGCAAAAACCGATTATTTTCCGCAGTTGGTGGATGTCGAATAGGAGAAGGATATGTATTTCAAGCTCAATAAAAAGATAATTTACAGTATGCTGAGTCTTCTGGCGATTATGGTTATCATTTTTTTGGTAATTTTTACAAATTTGTATTCGCAAAAATTACAAGATAATCAGAATTCTGTTTATATCCGCAATCAATATGTAGTCAGTTTGTTATACGATAAGGTGCGTATGCAGAAGCAACTTGCGGAAATATCAGCGAAATATCCGGAACTTATTACAGATAAAAATTTATTGCCGCTAAAACAGGGTATTAATACGGCTCAACAGGAATTAAGTAATGAACAAAAATTGAGCGATGAGCTTCGGCAAAATTACGATAATAACAGGGAAGCCATTATTACCGGTGCCAAAATCGTAGGCATAAGCGCATTGTTTGTAATATTTTTTATTTTACTGATGCTGTTTTTGCTGGATTATTGGGTGATAATGCCGGTAGAAAAGTTAATTAAAATCAGTAATAACGTCTCATCCGGTATTTTTTCCAGCCGTCTGGAAATGCCGGAAAACAGGCATTTTAAGGATGAATTTGATATTTTGTTCCGCACGTTTAACAAAATGCTGGAAAATACCGAACAAAATATTGAAGAAAGCAAGTTGAGAGAACTCTTTTTGCAACAGCTTATAGATGCCATACCGGACGGGGTGCGGGTTATTGATAAAGATTTTAACGTAATAATGGTCAATCGCTCTTTTTACGGATTGTTAAAATTAAAAGAAAACTGTACCGAAAAAAAATGCTATGAGGCATACGGGTTTGATGATTGCGACGGTTGCCCGATAAGCAGATATAATTGTCCGGTTCGTCATTTTAAAGATGATACAACCGATTTACACACCATTCACGAGGTCGGAAAAATTCCGTTATATGTTAATGCAACTCGCCTGATTTTCGGAAAAAATAAGCAAGATTACTATATCGTTGAAGCAATTCACGATTTGAGCGGTGATGTTCGCTTTTCACATCAACAAAAAGTATCATCTCTGGCATTTCTATCTACCTCTATTGCTCACGAAATGAAAAATAATTTGGGAGCAATTCGTCTGATTTTGGAAGGTTTGCTGGATACATCTTATCAATATCTGGATAAAGATAATAACCGCCGAAAATATCTGACTATGGCCTACAATCAATTGGTGGAAACGGTTAAAATACCGGAAAGATTGCTGAAACTTGCCCGTTATTCCGATGCGGATTACTGTTTAATAGATGTGTCATCATCCGTTAATGATACTATGCTGATGATAGATTACGAAGCTAAACGCCGCGGAATAGTTATTATTGAAGATATTTCAAATGATTTAGCATTTTGGGGCAATGAAGCGGATTTTAAAATGATGATTCTTAATTTAACGCAAAATGCCATAAAAGCTATGCCTAACGGCGGCGAATTAAAAATAACAGGTGTTAAAAAATCTGCTAATATGGTTTTGAGTATAAAGGACACAGGAATAGGCATAGATGAAAAGCAGATTAAACATATATTTGAACCGTTTTATTCGGCAAACAGCTATGCTAAAAGCTCAGGGTTAGGGTTGGCAATAGTCAGCAGTTTGGTTGAAAAAAGCCTCGGAACAATAAGCGTAAAGAGTAAATTAGGGAAAGGTACGGAATTTACTATAAAGATTCCCGTAAAGCCGAAAAAAAATTCTCCGAGTAAATCATAACTTACATATTTTTTCAATATCGTGATCAAGGCGCTTTTCTTTAAGTCCGTAAGGATCTTGATGGATAATTACCTGCGCCTGCGGAAACAGCGAAACAATTTCAGATTCGGCAATATCTGATATTTTATGTGTTTCATACAAAGTCTTGTTACCGTCAAATTCCAAGTGGAGTTCAACAAAGAATGTGCTTCCCGATATCCGTGAACGAAAATCGTGACACCCTAATACGCCGTCAAGACGTGTTACCGCATTAATAATTTTTTGGCGGTCAGCTTCGTTTATTTCTTTATCGGTGATTTCTTCCAATGCCTCATAAGCTATTACTCCGGCATTATATAATAAATACAAGGCAATTAAAACAGCAGTGGCAACATCAAACCACATCCAGTGTAAATATTTTACCACAAACAAAGAAACAATAACCGAACCGTTTGACAATAAATCAACGGTATAATGCCCGCTGTCGGCATTAATTGCCTGCGAATGTACCCGTTTGATTGTATATTTTTGCAATAATATTAAAGCCAGTGTAATTATCCAACAGATTGACATTATGATAATACCGAACATTGTTTCTTCTATTTGTCGAGGATTGGCAAAACGATAAAATCCGTCGTAAAGAATAAAACCGGCCGAACCTATAATAAAGGCTGACTGAAGCAAAGCGCTGACCGATTCGGCTTTACCGTATCCGTAACGGTGCTTGTTGGTAAGCGGTTTATCCGAATAGTGAACAGCTACAAAAGTTATGATTGATGCCAGTATATCCGATAAGCTGTCGATTAAAGATGACAAAACAGAAAGTGAACCGGTCATAAAAGCTGCATAAGTTTTTATTAATGTCAAGACAAAAGCCGTGCTGATACTGGCGATAGCCGCAAATTTTTTCAGGAAGGATTCATCTTGTTTATTGATTAATGATTTCAATAATTTTCTCCATTTTATGATAATCAATGAGTGCTGCTTTTTCGTTTAGATATTCAGCAATCAATTTTAAGTGAGGATTTTGGTTCAATCTGTCAAAATCGTAAGAAACATAAGCTTTACCATCTTGTTTATAGAAAAATATTTCGGCTTTGTTTCCATCTTCAATCAGTAATTGTATGCTTTGTACAGGTTCGATTTGCGGTTTTGCCGTAATCTCAATAAACGGCGTGTTTAGCATAAGTTTTATCAGGTAAGCCAATCTGTCTTCCTGTTTTGCGTCGTGGTTACGGTCATAAACTCTGCCGTAACGCAGGTTCCACAAGTTGCTGTATGTCCAATTGTGCCAGTCCAAGTCCATATCTACGAAATCTGCAATAATTTGCCAGACTTGAAATTGATTTTCAAAACGTATGTAAGCCGATTTATTGCCTCTGCCTATGTCAATACCGATGTCTCCAAGATAAAATTGCTGAATAATATTATCACCGTTATTCAGGGAAACCTGTATTGTTTTGGAATTTTTATCTTCTATCGGAGAGAGATTAAAAATACTCAAATTTTCTGCTTTGTCACTCTTTTGTGCAAAAAAAGTCGCCTGTGCCGTTGTGGTCAGCAAACGACGAATTCGTTCCTGATATACCGGTAAGTCCGGCATTTGTTTGAGTTGCCATAGTCCGTTTTGTTTTTCAAAAGTCAATTCGGTATTATTGGATTTTAAGGATATCTTATCAATATCATTAATTTTTTGCAAAACATCGGGAAAGGCCGGTTTGTTTTCAAACGTATCCAAACGGCTGCGATTTGATAAATAGACGGATAAAATACCGCCGCCCAAAATAAGCAGGCATAAAATAAATAAAAAACACAGACGTTTGCTCGGAAGAGCGAAGCGTAATTTTTGATGTCTGCGTAAAATTATCTTCATAAATTGTTTTATAAGCAGCAATATGGATATTATAAGCGGGATTAGCCAAATATTGAAGAAGTTAACCATTGATGATATTGAGTGAATGTTTGCATAAGCCTGATAACGCAAATCGCTTAAGTTTTGCCGTAAATCATTGAGTTCTTTTCTGATTTTGGAAATAGCCGCCAATTCATCGGGAGTGAAATTTTCCCGTTCTTCAAACTTCTTTTTGCTCCATACTTCTTGGATGGCTCGTTTTGCATTTTCTATTCGGGCAAAAATCTCGTCTTCTTTTTTCTTGTATTGCAAAGAGTTTATACGGCGCATAGTTTCGATATCTTCAAATTTACGCGATAAAGTTCTTTTGCCGCGCAATCCTATCAATGAATTATCATTTGCCAAATAGTCTACGGCATTTAAAAGGAAGTTGGCGTTATCGAAAACATTGACAATATAATCACTTTCCAGAAATTTGCGTTTATTCATCCAAAAAGTGTCGTAAAGAAAATCGGAATCGGTTACAACAATAATATCAAACGGATTATCTTTTTCCAAACCGATAATTTCAGCGGCCATAATTTTTTGATTATCGTCCGGTTTAAAATATTGCAGAATATCTTGCGGATTAAGTCCGTCAAGCACTACTTTGGACGTCATAATTGATGAAATATTGCTGCCGCGAAGCAACGGATAAAAAGCTATTTTACCGCTTTGCAGGGCGGAAATATCCGGAATAATCACCGAAGCTGATGCCATCATAATTTCATTTAAATTTTTGGTAATCGGATGCGCCGGATTCATATCTGTATGCGGAATTTTAAATTGAATAATGTCCTGCGAAAATACTGGATTTGTTTGATAATTAATTGTTGCGTCAACAGTTATGGAATTTTTCAAATCTGCCACCACATAGTCAGAATAGAATTTAAATTTCCAAAAATCTTCCAATTCTCCCAAGTCGGACTTTTCCAGTAATCCGCTGCTTAAGGAATAGAGGCGTGCCGCTTCGTGAGCCGGATCCGATATTATTACGATTTTACCGACATTGTGCGAAAACTGTTTAATTTGCGTAATCATTTCCTGTGATAAATTTTTAGGAAATAATAAAAGCAATACATCAATTTTGTTTTTGTTTAAATCTTGAGGGTCTTTAATATGTAAAACTTTATATTTTTGTTGCAGCAAGCTGATAATTTCCCACGGATCGGTAACGAAAGAACCTCCTTCGGACGAACCGAATACAGGCAATCCGGTAATAATTCCCAGAGTTTTGCGTTCGATTCCCATAAGTTGCAGTTTAGATGTTATTTCCTGTTCGGGAGAAGTTTGTCCGATTTGTGCAAAAAAAGGAATTATCTGTTTATTTTTCAAAGTATCTTCCAAAGTCATTCCGAAAAGTGCGTTTTGGTTCAAATCAATCAAGGGTACGGATTGCAGACCATCGGCAATGGCTATATCTTCTTCGGTACTTAAAAATTTCGGATAATAAATTTTATATTCAAATTTTCCGGCAGAATTTTTTTGATATTTTTTAAGCAATATTCTCAAATTTTCGAACTGACTGCGAATATCGGAATTACGTTTGGCCAAGACAGGTGAAAAATAAAGTTTGGCGGTTACTCTTTCCGGCAGATTTTGCAATATTTTTTTAGTGTTGTCGCTAAGCGTAAATATTTTTTCTTTTGTAGCATCGTATTGAATTGTGGCAGCAAAATTATTGGCAATCAGGTTTATTCCGAAAAAGGCAAGTAACAAAGCCGTCCACGCCAGACAAGTTTGAGTTTTGGTTTGGGTTTTTAACCAACCGGAAGTACCGGAAGTTTTGTAATTTACAATCAAAACGGTGGTATAATTTCCAAAAATTATGACCGAAGCGAAGAAAATAGCATCGCGTAATTCAATAAGACCGTTTATGGTGGAATTAAAGTGCGATATAAAGCTCAAAGATGCTATCATATCAATGAAAGAATCCGGTAAAAATAAACGACAAAATGACAAAATATACTCTATTCCGCTCCAAAAGAAAAACAAGTTTACTATGACCGCCGTAACCAAAGCAATTACCTGATTTTTAGTCAGAGCAGACATTGTTTGCGAAACAGCCAGCATACATCCTGCCAATAAAAAACTACCCAGATAACCGATAAAAATTACCGAATTTTCAGGGTGTCCCAACGCATTTACCGTAAGCCAAAAAGGAAAAGTAAGCATTAATGCAATGCCGCAAAATATCCAAGCGGCGAAAAATTTACCTAATACCAGATTTTTTATTGAAACAGGCAGGGTAGCCATTTGTACGATTGTCTTGGAATGAAATTCTTCCGCCCATAAACGCATAGATATACCGGGGATAAAAAGCAAATAAATCCACGGTTGAAAAGCAAACATAGAACTTAAATCTGCCTCACCGCGATTGAAAAAATCGCCGAAGTATATTGCAAAAGAACCGTTTAAAATCAAAAAACTCAATAAATAGACATAAGCCAAAGGAGATACAAAATAACGAATTAGCTCGTTTTTAACAACTGCCAGAAGTTTTTTCATTTTATATATCCTCCTTGGTCAAAGCGCGAAAGGCTTCATTTATATTTTTGCAACCGGTTTTTTTGAGTAAATTCGGCAAATCGGCATCGGCTTTTATCTGCCCTTTGTCAATCAGAATAATACGGTTACAGACGGATTCGGCTTCTTCCAATAAATGCGTGGAAATAATGATGGTTTTATTTTCCGACATATTTTTTATCAGAGAACGAATATAGTCTTTTTGGTTAGGGTCAAGTCCGTCCGTCGGTTCATCTAATAATAAAATCGGCGGATTGCTTATTATGCTTTGTGCAAAACCGACACGGCGCTGATATCCTTTGGAAAGTGTGTCGATTTTTTGTGACAGAACATTTTCAATATTGGCAACTTGTGCCGCTTTAGTTACCTCATTTTTGCCTAATCCGCGAATTTGCGCCGTATACAGTAAAAAACGTTTGACCGATAAATCAGCGTAAAGAGGAGAGCCTTCCGGTAAAAAACCGATATTTTCTTTGGCAAATAGAGGATATTGTGCGATGTTTTTTCCCAAGACTTCAATAGTTCCCGAAGTCGGAGCCAGATATCCGGCAATCATATTCATCAAAGTTGACTTTCCGGCTCCGTTGGGACCGAGAAGCGCGACTATATCACCGATATGAGCTTCAAAATTCAAATTTTTCGAGGCTTGAATATCGCCGTAATTTTTGTATAAATTACTAATTCTGAGTGTTGTTTGCGTATTCATAGATTTCTCCTCCGGTCATTGGTTCGTATGCGCCGGTTGTATTAGGATAGGTAATCGGCAATCCGTATATTCTGCGCACGGCATTAAAAGCGGCAATTTGTGCTCCGATGGCTGTTAATTTCGGGTTGATTTCGGTCAGATTAATAACTTTTCTGGGAGCAAAATTTTGTTTTATATAGCGCAAAAGAGACGGATTTTTGATTCCTTCTCCGCCGATATAGATATTTTGCGGAATTGCCGGCAGAAAATCAAGAGCCGACTGATAAATAGCTTCCGCAATAAAGTTGGCGGCGGTGGCGGTCCCGTCTTCCAAGGTCAATCCTTCCAAATGTTCTTTTTTATCGGCAAATTCCAATACATCTAATGATTTGGGCGGCGCTTTATGCAAAATTTTATGCTTAAGCATGGAATTTACCACTTGCGGGTGGATACTCCCCAAAGCTGCCAGTTTTCCGTTATAGTCTGTCTGCATATTGGCGTGACGAAATGTCCAATCCTCTATCATCGCAATTCCCGGAGAACAATCATAAGCCGTAATTTCCCCGCTTTCACCGATATAGATAATGCTGCAAACCGCTTCAACATCGATAAAAAGCAACGGTTTCGGTAAGGTTTGTCCGATAAAGTTGAAAAAGGCAGGGGACAGCGGAGAAGCTTGTCCGCCCGAAAGCAAATCGGCTTTACGAAAATGAGTTATGACTTGCTGTTTCAGTTTATCGGCAATCCGATGTCCGTCTTCCAGTTGATATGAACATTTATTTTGCGGTTCATTGAAAATAGTCAGACCGTCCACACCGATACAGTCGGGTTTTTCGTTACCGCAGAATTCGGTAATGCATTCACAATAAAAATTACTGATGTTTTCTCTCACTTTTTGAACTTCTTCGTTTTGCTCCAATTCGAGGAATGACCAACTTCTTTTAGCTAATAGTTTGCGCAATGACAAAGCCAAATCTTCCGGATATGGAACAATAACCGAATTCATAAGTTTTTGTATATCTAAGCCGTCGGAAACAAGCAAAGCCAGCTCAACTGAATTGAGAGATGCGCCGCCGTACAGACCGAGAGATGTTAAACTTTTTATAACCATAAGCCATTAATCCTGTTGCAATAGCAAAATATTATGCTACTATACGTTAAAATTTAGTATAAAGCAATGAAAGGACAAATATAACTATGTCACAGTTTAAGTCGGAATTTTTAAATATAATGCACGGACGCGGTTTTTACAATCAATGCACTAATGAAGAAGGTTTTGATGCGTACCTTTATGAATGCGAAAGCAAAGGTAAACCGGCAGTGGGGTATTTAGGTTCGGATCCGACCGGTGACAGTTTGCACGTGGGGCATATTGTGCCGTTGATGATGCTGCGTTGGTTCCAAAAATGCGGACACAAGCCGTTAACATTAGTCGGCGGTGCCACCGCGCGTATAGGCGATCCTTCCGGCAAAGATAAACTTCGACCTTTTTTGGATGAAGAAACGTTAAAGCATAATACGGCCGGATTGAAAAAATCTTTTTCCAAGTTTTTGAAATTCGGTGACGGTGCTACCGACGCTCTGATGGTTGATAACTGGGAGTGGTTTAAGGATATCAATTATTTGTCGTTTTTACGTGATATCGGAACTTGTTATTCAGTTAACAGAATGTTGACGATGGATAGTGTGAAAAGCCGCTTGGAACGCGAACAGCCGATGTCTTTTTTGGAATTTAACTATATGCTTTTGCAAGGTTATGATTTTTGCGTGTTGTTGCAAAAATACGGTTGCCGCGCACAAATTGCCGGAGCAGACCAGTGGGGTAATATAGTATCCGGAACTGAGCTGGGACGCCGTCGGTATGATACGGAATTGTTCGGTTTTACCAGCCCGATTATCACCGATTCTTCCGGTAAAAAAATGGGCAAATCCGAGGGTAATGCCGTGTGGATTAATGAAGATAAACTGCCTGCTTATGATTACTACCAATATTTCCGTAACATCGGAGATTCCGAAGTCGGTAAATGCTTGCGTATATATACCGATTTGCCGATGGATGAAGTTCACCGTTTGGAACAGTTACGGGATAAGGAAATCAATGAAGCCAAGAAAATATTGGCTTTTGAAGCTACCAAGATTTGCCGCGGCGAAGAGGAAGCACAGTCAGCGCAAAATACCGCGATAAAGGCATTTGAACAAGGAATTGCCGGCGGAGATTTACCGGTACTGAATGCGGATTTGAAAACCGGTATCGGAGTTTTGGATGCTTTTTTGCAAATAGGATTTGTTGCCAGTAAAGGCGAAGCCAGACGTTTGATTAAACAGGCCGGATTAAAGATAAACGATAAGCCGGTAACCGATGAAAATTATATCATTACATCAGCTGATTTGATTGACGGTGCGGTTAAAATAGCTCAAGGCAAGAAAAAGTTCGGTCTGATTAAATAACAGGAAAAACAAATAATGTCCAAGAGCCTTAAATATACATTATACGGCATTCTAATCTTGGATATTATAGGAATATTGCTATCGGTCCCGTTCAGCTCAACTTTGCTAATGGATAACTTGGAACATCTGAGAATGAGTTATCTCGTGAGTCAGGGATATGTACCGTACCGCGATTTTTTTGAACATCACCATCCGCTTTTATGGTATATGTTTGCGCCATTTATGAAAATTTTGCCGCATAATATCATAACGGTTCTATTTATTGCCCGCTTCTCAGCACTGATTGCGCGTGTGATAATGTTTTATTTTATTTATTTGATATTTAAGAGATTTTTCGGTGATGGCACATTAATACTGTATTTTATGCTGATAGTGTTCTCGTTCTACCCGATTTGGTATGGATTTTCGTATTTCAAGCCCGATGTTTTTGAGCTATTATTCTTTTTTATTGGTTTATACCTGTTTTTTATGTATATGCATAGCCTTAAAATAATATATCTCATTGCAAGCGCTCTTTGCTTTATGGTGTCATTTTTATTTCTGCAAACCGCAATATTCAGTATTCTGCCGTTATCTGTAATCTTAATTTATTTTGCAAAGAAAAATCCCAAAGTTACGGCAGATATTCTGATTGCAAGTGTATTGCCCATACTTATACTTTCGGGTATTGCTTTATATATGTATGAAAATGAAGTTATACGGCGCTATTATGATTTGAACTGGACTTTCAACAGAAACATATTTGATTTGTGTGACGATTTTATCGATTTTTCTTCGGTTATTCCGTATTATATTGTCCAACTGTTTATGGGAATTGTTTCATTAATGTGGGTTATTAAAAAGGATAGAGATAATAAATATGTGCAAACAGTGGGACTTCTATACATATTTTCAATTGCCGAACATACATTTTTTGTGACAACAAACGCACATTACCTGATATTAACATTGATATATTGTTCAATGATAATTGCTCCGGTTATGAAACAAATTTTCTGCAGTGTTAAAAAACAATCGAAAAACAGAGCCGTGTTTTATATATTTTCATATTTATTTGTATACATTATATTCAATTTTACAGGATTGTGGCTGTGGAATAATAATGAATTATTCCGTAATCGGAAAATTTTTTCAAATTACGATAAGTCCCCGATAGTTAATATTGATAATACATATAAGTTTATATGGAATAAGCACGTTTCTTATTATGAAATGCGCAATACATTGCATAAAGTTGATGATTATTTATTCCATACTCATCCCGAGTATGATATTAACGAACAAATAAAGCAATATAAACCGGAGTATTTGGAATATGATGTAACGCTGGCGCAAAAACATCAAAGGTATAAAATTAAAAACGGCAGGTTTGAGATTTCATTGAAAAATCTGCAGGAATATGAGCAAATATATCCTAACTTATGGCGCCGCAAAGATACTTTTTCTCAATAAACTTTATTAAATGTTTCATTTTCGTATTTATAAACGGCGTAACTTTCGCTGACACGGGGTGCGCCGTTATGAAACATTTTATTGCCGAATTCGGTTTTAATCGTTTTATCGTTAAGAGCGGAAGAAAGTTTATTGTAATCAAATGATTTTGCCTTTTTTACCAGTTCTTGCCACAGTTTCACCGCTGAATAACCGTAAAGAGATAATCCTTCGGTATCCAATCCGCTTAAACGCAATTTAACCAAAGTCTCGGCAAATTCAGGATTGTCGTCTTTACCTCGGAGTTCCATAAAATAAGTTCCTTCTGCCCATCTGTCCAAATAACGGATATATTCATCGGTAGCACGATATTTATTGGTGAATATAATGAAATCTTCATTTTCTTCACGGATGGCGCGTGCCATTTTGCGAATATTTTTGGCAGTTCCCAATAAAAAAGCGATTTGATTTTGCTCATCAACAATTTTTTCTGCCAAATCATCGTAATCTTTATTTGTCATTTGATAAGTATAATGTTCAATTACTACCGACTTACCGTGACGGGAAAACTCTTTGATAATGGCTTCGGCTTCCTGAGTACTATCACCATCGGCGGAATTACTGACAACAGCTACTTTCTGACCGGCAAAAGCAGTGTTATAAAATTTGAAGAAATCCACGGCTTGCTGATTTGTATACCCCAACATTTTAACCAATCCGCTTTTAATTGTTTTAGCCTGCGAGTAGTTAACGGTTGTCGGAATAATCTGAAAGATTTTAGAGCGGGCAAAAACATCGGCAACCGTATCAAAAGAATTGGCGCAATAAGGTCCGATAACCAAATTCAAGGGATTTTCTTTGGAAACCGCCAGCATTTGCGCTGTAGATATAGCCATCGCATCATTGCATTCATCATCAACTTCCAACAGATGAATTTTTTTTCCCAACAATCCGCCGTGCATATTTATCTCATCGACAGCTTTCTTTACTCCCTTAGAAAGCTCGGTACCTTGCTGCAGATAATCTCCGGCTTTGGGAGCAATAAGAGCTACCGTGACCTTAGCATTAACCGGTGCGGATAATAGCAATAATCCGCTTAAAACTATGTATTTACCAAAACAATTCATATCTTTAAGCATTAGTTAATTTTTTGTTAATATATCAAAAAAATTTTTATTTGCAATAAATATTAAAAGGTTGCCAATTTACGGATAATGATGTTATATATCATAAGCATTTTACGGAGAAAATATGACAGAAGGTAAATATATAGAAATTAAGGGCGCACGCCAGCATAATCTGAAAAACATAAACGTTAATATTCCTAAAAATAAATTAACGGTGATTACAGGCTTGTCCGGCTCGGGAAAATCATCTTTGGCATTTGATACCATATATGCCGAAGGTCAGCGGCGTTATGTTGAAAGTTTATCGGTATATGCCAGACAATTTTTGGATTTAATGAGCAAACCTGATGTAGATTCCATTGAAGGACTTTCGCCGGCAATATCTATTGAACAAAAAACGGTTTCGCATAACCCGCGCTCAACAGTGGGAACCATTACCGAAATATATGATTATATGCGGCTTCTGTGGGCAAGAGCCGGAACTCCGTATTCACCGGCGACCGGATTACCGATAGAAGCACAGTCCGTGTCGCAAATGGTAGATAAAATAATGTCTTATCCCGAGGGTTCAAAAATTATTCTGCTGTCTCCGATTGCCCGCGGTAAAAAAGGTGAATTTAAAAAAGAGTTTGCCGAATTGCAAAAAAAAGGATTTCAGCGCCTTAATATTGATGATGAAATATATAATATCGATGAACTTCCGGATTTAAATAAGAATATAAAACATAATATTGAAGTAGTCGTTGACAGACTGATAATTAAAGACGGAATAGTCACTCGTTTAGCGCAATCGGTGGAAACTGCGCTTAAATTAAGCAACGGAATTTTATATGTGGAAAATATGGCTGATAAATCACGGGAAACTTTTTCTTCGCGATTCGCCTGTCCGGTTTCCGGATTTACCATAGAGGAAATAGAACCTCGCTTGTTTTCTTTTAATAATCCACAGGGAGCTTGCCCGCATTGCGGAGGATTGGGAGCAAGTTTATATATGGATCCGGAGCTAGTTGTTCCAAACGAAAATTTAAGCTTGGCAAACGGAGCAATCGCTCCGTGGTCGGTAAGCAGTCACTCTGTTTTTTATCGGCAGACACTTAATTCTTTGTGTGATTATTTGGAAATATCCAATAAAACTCCGTGGAAAGATTTACCGGCTTATGCACAGGAAACCATATTATACGGCTCCGGCAATCGCTGTGTACCGATGGTTTTTTCCAAATGGGTGAGCGATAAACCTTTTGAAGGTGTTATTCCTAATATGGAGCGCCGTTTTTTGGAAACCGATTCGGCGGTGGTCAGAGATGAGCTTTCACGCTATCAATCGGCGGCTCCTTGTGAGAGTTGCCGCGGCAAGCGTTTAAAGCCTGAGGCTTTGGCGGTAAAAATCTGCGGTCTGGATATTATAGATGCTTCGGAAATGTCAGTTAAAAAAGCGCTTAAGTGGTTTGAGGGTGTTGAAGAACAATTAACTCCGCAAAAACGTGAAATAGCACGCAAAATAGTTAAAGAAATTCACGAGCGCCTGAGTTTCTTGAATAATGTCGGATTGGATTATTTGACCTTATCGCGCCAATCGGGAACATTGTCGGGCGGCGAAGCACAGCGGATTCGGTTGGCATCGCAAATAGGTACCGGCTTAACCGGTGTTATGTATGTTTTGGATGAACCGTCCATAGGTTTGCATCAAAGGGATAATGACAAACTTTTGGATAGTCTGACTCGTCTGCGCGATATCGGCAATACCGTTATTGTGGTGGAGCACGATGAAGATGCTATGCGGGCGGCTGACTATTTGGTCGATATGGGGCCTCTTGCCGGAAGCAAGGGCGGATACGTAACCGCGAGCGGCACGGTTGAGCAAGTATTGAAAAATCCCGATAGTCTGACGGCGCAATATCTGACCGGTAAAAAATGCATTCCGGTTCCGCCGAAACGCCGCAAAGGTAACGGTAAGTTTTTGGAGTTAAAAGGCGCGCGTACCAACAATTTGAAGAATATCGACGTAAAAATTCCACTGGGAACGCTTACTTGCGTTACCGGAATATCCGGCAGCGGAAAATCATCGTTGATTTTGGAAACATTGTTTAAAGCAATTGATAAAGAGCTTAACGGCAGCCGTGTTCCCCCCGGACCGTATGATAAACTTATCGGTTTGCAGAATATTGATAAAGTTATTGATATTGACCAATCACCGATCGGCAGAACCCCGCGTTCTAATCCGGCAACCTATACCGGCGTGTTTACCAATATCCGCGATTGGTTTGCCGAATTGCCGGAAGCTAAAGCCAGAGGATATACTTCGGGATATTTTTCATTTAATGTTGCCGGCGGACGTTGCGAAGCTTGCAAAGGCGACGGCGTAATGAAGATAGAAATGAATTTTCTGCCTGATGTGTACGTTCCGTGCGATGCTTGTCACGGTACTCGCTACAATCGTGAAACTTTAGAGGTTAAATATCGCGATAAGTCAATTGCCGATGTTTTGGATATGACAATTGATGATGCTTACGTGTTCTTTGAAAATATTCCGGCTATTAAACGCCGCCTTGATTTATTGCGCCGTGTCGGTTTGGGGTATGTTAAACTCGGGCAGCCGGCTCCGACATTATCGGGCGGTGAGGCGCAGCGCATTAAACTTTCTAAAGAATTGAGTAAAAAAGCCACCGGAAAAACATTGTATATTTTAGATGAACCGACTACCGGATTGCATTTTGAAGATATAAAACATTTGTTGGAAGTGTTGGAAATGCTGGTAGAGCAGGGAAATACGGTGGTAGTTATCGAGCATAATTTGGATGTGATAAAAACCGCTGATTACATAATTGATGTCGGACCGGAGGGCGGCGACGGCGGCGGTGAAATCGTGGCAATCGGCACTCCGGAAGAAGTGGCGAAAAATAAAAAAAGCTTTACCGGAAAATACTTAAAAGGAAAACTGGGGTAAGATTTATTTAAAACATATTTTTATCTGTTTGCCATAGAATTTAAGCAGTTTTTTTAAAGCGGTCACGTCTATTGCCTTACCCAATTCCATAATATCAATCAAGTCAATCGGTACTCTGGAATGTTTGGCAACCTGATAAATATACAAATGTTTCTCTTGTCGAGCCAACCATAGTTCGTGACCGATTTGCATTCTTATTTTTTTATTTAGCTCAACAGTATTATTAAACATTTGAAAAACTCCTTTTTGCCGATATTAAACAAAAAAGACCACTCGAAAAAGTGGTCGGGAGTTCAAAGCTGCTCAAAGTCAGTCTGGCGTATTCAATATATTCCGCCAGCTCCCCACCATTGAGGAGTTATTTTCTCTGAGAGGAGCTTTGATACTCCGCAGACGACCTCTCGTCCGCAGAAACCATATTAAACAAATGAGTATAATTTGCAAGCGAAAAAATTGTGTTACCCTGTTTTTTGCCGATGGATAAAAAATTCAAGGGGACTCCAAATTAATTTTAACTAAGCGTTATTTAGGAGCGCCAAATTTTTAAACTTGCTTTTTATGTTGATTCTTATATGTTTAAGGTATGGTTGATGAAATAGAAAAAATATTGTTGCTTTCGTGTTGCGCTCCGTGTTCCTGCGCAGTAATCAAAACTTTGGCTGAACAAAAAAAAGATTTTGCCGTGGTGTTTTATAATCCGAACATCTGCCCTTATGCCGAGTATGAAAAGCGCCGAGACGAAAATAAACGTGTTTGCGAGCAATACGGCGTGGAATTTATTGAGCTTGAGTATGATAACGAGCGTTGGTGCGAATTAACCAAAGGATTGGAAAACGAGCCTGAGCGAGGAAAACGTTGTTCAATATGCTTTTATATGCGTTTAAAAAGAGTTATGCAATACGCTGAAGAACACAGATTTACGGCAGTAAGCTCTGTTTTGGGAGTTTCACGCTACAAAAATTTGGAACAGGTAAACGAAGCAGCATATAAAGCGGCAAAGGATACCGGATTTATTTATACCGAAATTGAAGGACGTAAGAACGGTATGCAGGATTTACGCCAAGAACTTATAAAAGAATTGAACTTGTACAATCAAAATTATTGCGGATGCAAACCGCGTAACTGAAAAAAGGAGAAAAAATATGCAAAAAATAATCCCGAATAAATTACAAAAAGGCGATAAAATAATGATAGTGGCTCCGTCCAGCGGATTAAAAATAGTGCGTGCGGATTGCCGTCAATGTTCTGAAGAACGCTTTAAGCAGATGGGATTGGAGTTGGTGTTTGCCGATAATACAATTGATGACAATTGGAACAAACTCGGCACCGGTTCGGTAGAACAGCGGGCCGCGGATATTATGCAGGCCTTTAAGGATAAATCGGTAAAAGCGATTTTTACGGTTTTGGGAGGCTTTAACAGTAATCAGATTTTGGCGCATTTGGATTATGATGTTATTCGTCAAAATCCGAAAATTATCTGCGGATTTTCTGATATCACCGCTGTTTTGGGAGCTATTAATGCCAAGACGGGAATGGAAGTATATTACGGACCGCATTACAGTTCGCTCGGTATGAAAAAAGGCTGCGAATATACATTGGATTATTTGCAGAAAATGCTGTTTTGCGATGATGAAGTTGAAATAAAAGCTTCGCCGGAATGGAGCGATGATCCGTGGTATATAGATCAGGAAAAAAGAGAATTTATAAAAAATGAAGGTTTTTGGCATATTCACGAAGGCGATGCAGAGGGTACCATTGTCGGCGGTAATTTATGCACTTATAATTTGCTTTTGGGTACAGAATATCAGCCTAAATTTGAGCGTGACACGATTTTAATGATAGAAGATGACGCCGAGAGTTATCCTGCAGCATTTGACCGTAATTTGCAAGCGTTGTGCCATCAACCGGATTTTAAAAATGTTAAAGGTTTGGTCATCGGACGTTTCCAAAAAGGCTCGAAAATTGATCGTGAAATGTTGGAATTTATGATTAATAACAAAGATGAGTTGAAAAATATTCCGGTGCTGGCAAACGTGGACTATGGGCATACCACGCCGATTATAACCATACCTTTGGGCGGTTATGCCAAAATGCAAAACGGCAGATTGCTTATCAAAAAATAAATACATCAGGATAAAACAGAAATCCCGATACTTTTTTGTAAAGTATCGGGATTTTTCAACATAGCGGTTTTTTGCAAAAAATCAGGCGTAAAGCTGTGATTATCAGAAATATAACGTATCCCCAGATGAATGACAGCGAAAATATCAGGAACAGTCTTTTGAGATAAAGAAAAATATCCCAATTATTATCACTGAAACGATTTACTCTAAAGTAAATTTCATTGTGCGGAGCACCGCAGACACGCCATCTGCCCATAACAACGACATTCCAAAATATGTGGTAACTCAAGTTTGCACATAGCATATACTCGCACATTGCTATCTTAGAGAGTCTCACTTTTTCATAATCTTCTCCGAAATACCAACTGTTAGGACATTGTCTACGGTCTTGGATAATGTCATCTTTAGTGGCCAAATCAAAGAAAAGGCTGCGCCTAATACATAAAAACAGAGAAATAACTACGCTTATAACAAAAAATATAACGGCGAATGTCAATAATCGCCACGGCAATACGGATAAAGAAAATTCCCAAAAATTATCCATATCGGCAAGCCAATCGGAAAAACCATAATTACTATTCATAATCTTTGTATTTTAAAGTTTATAATAATCAAAATCTGATTGATTTATAACAAGAACTTAAAATAGTGTCAATGTTTTTGAAATAAGAGGAGTGTGGGCTTTGCTCTAAACTAGCTGAGTTTTATAAAGAGCGGCATATTCACCTTCTTTAGCCAGAAGTTTTTCGTGTGAACCGCGTTCAACGATTCGTCCGTTATTAACAACCGCTATATAATCGGCATTACGCACTGTCGAAAGACGGTGAGCTATAACCAGTACCGTGCGGTCTTTCATCAGATTATCGATAGCCTGTTGTACCACCGCTTCAGATTTATTATCTAAAGCTGACGTCGCTTCATCTAAAATCAGAATAGGGGCATTTTTGATAAAAGCGCGGGCAATGGCGATTCGTTGTTTTTGTCCACCGGAAAGCATTACTCCGCGTTCACCGATTTGTGTATCGAGTCCGTTTTCCAAACTGTTAACGAACTCTTCCAAACAGGCGGATTTGATAGCTCGATTCAATTGTTCATCACTGATATCTTGGCGATCGAAAATAATATTTTCCCTGATAGTTCCTCCGAACAGGAAATTATCCTGAAATACAACGGCGATATTCTCACGCAAATTGCACAAATCAATGTCTTTGGTGTTTATACCGTCGATGGTAATTTCACCGTGATGGATGTCATAAAATCTCGGTAACAGCATCGCAATGGTACTTTTTCCGCCGCCGGAATTTCCGACTAAAGCAACGGTTTGCCCCGATTTTATGTTCAGATTTATGTGATTAAGCACATATTTGCCTTTAACGTAAGAAAACGTAACATCTTTGAAAGATATATCACCGTTGCATTTTTCCAAAAACACAGGATTTTCGGCATTAATCACTTTAGGTTTGTAGTTGAGCGTTTGGAATACGCGCTCGACCGCCATCAACGACATAATAACTCCGCTAAGATTATTTCCGATTGACTTAAGCGGATTATACAGCATTACCAGTGAAGTTATGAACGAGACAAAATTACCGACGGTAATTTGATGTTGAGTTATCAAATAACTGCCGTACCAAATTACCAGAGCAATGCCGCAAGCCGAGATAGTGTGCATTAAAGGTGCGACAACACCGATTTTTTTCATCATTACCATCAGCATATTCATCATTCCGTCAGTTGTTTGCTTGAATTTTTCCTTATAGATTTTGGATAAATTATAGGCGCTTACTATCCGGTTTCCGCCGAATATTTCATTAAAATGAGCATAGAGAGCTGCTATAAAGTTAACGTCCTGTCTAACAGCAGTTTTCAATTTTTTCCGCATTTGCGTAACCGGATAAAAAGTCAAAATCAGAATGACAATGGCAACAATTGCCAGTTTCCAAGAGTTATACAAAAGCACTATAATGAGTGATATTGAAGAAAAAAAACGCGTGGAAAATAAACGCATACTGTTGAGTAGTCCGCCGCAAGCCATTTCGGCATCGCGATTAAAACGCATCAATACCATTCCGGAATCGGTCTTATCAAAGAATGAAGCGTCGTTATGTACCAGCCTGTCAAATAGTTTTCTCTTAATATCCAGTGCAATTCGGTTACCCACCCAAGTGTTCATATAAGTAGCAATATAGGTGAACACAGCTTGCAAAACACTAAAAGTAATAATCATCAGCGGAATATAACTTGTCCAGCCAGTCTGCTGTTCAACTAACACTACATCCATAAATGGTTTTAATGACCACGCTATAACCGCATCCATAGAGCCGATGGGAATGGTTATGCCTACAGCTAATACGGCTCTAATCCAATAAGGTTTGGCGTAAGGCAATATAAGCGAATAGTTTTTTAACGAATAAATAGACAGCATTTTTTGCTTAATTTTGTCACGTATTAGATAACATACAAAAATAAGCAACAAAATTCCCAAATAAACACCGGCAACAATTCCGAAACGAAGAAGTTTAAAAACAGAAGTGTTTTGCGGATAACAATTACGGCATAATTCTATTTGCGTTATATCCGTAACGTCAAAAGAAATATTATTGGAGCTGTTGTTAATCACTTTTAATTTATCGTCTGTCGGTTGCATATCGGTAAGATGGATTCCTTGCAAAAACACGTCGGAAATATGCAACGAGCCTGTATAATGTTTTATGGTAACATCTATATTTTTAATTTCCGGAGTATTGATTTTGATTTTCTGCAGAACAGGCTGACCTTCCAACTGCGGATATACGGAAATAACATTTTTATCATCATCATTATAAGTATATGTTATATCAACATAAGGTTCGCCTTTGCCGTTTAAGAAAAAAGACAAATTTAAATCATTCGGACCATACCAAAAGCAAAAAGTTGCTCCGATAAATAACAAAAAGCCACCTAAAGTGTATGCAATAATTTTCAACAAGTACGATTTATTTCTCATAGTAGAGATATATATAATATTTTTTTATTACTGGCAATATTAATTTTAGTTATGCAAAATCAGATGATTTCTCTATCCCTTTTAAGCATTACCTTGTTTAAATCAACCGAACACCGCTCAATTGTTTTTACACCGTATTCGTTGGGAAATTCGGCGGAAAATACTTTGCAGAAATTGTCAAGAGCCTTATCTTTTGTCATTTTAGGATTTTTTTGCTGCACTAATTTTATGTATTTGTTCATAATCATATACAGCTTGTCATTGGTCGACAGATTATTATTCATTATTGCGTGGCTGCTGCCGATGGCGGCTCCCAGATTTATACTGGTCGGATTAACTCGCAGATCTTGATTTTTTCGTTCCAAAAAAGTGCGTTTGTCGTGCGAATCATCAATGGCCTCTTTAGCCAATTGCACAAGTTTTTTCTCATCATCAGCCATCATATCAAGCTTGAGGATGAATTTTAACCCTTCGGTATTCTTCTTATCAGTCATAACGCACCTCCATAATTATATAGCGCAATTATACCATAAATCAGAAGCCATTTCAATAGCATATTTTCCGGATATTAAGTAATTTTCAATATAATAAAGATACTGTATAACAAAATATTAATCATAGACAAAGTATACATTTGTAAAGTATAAAATATAGAAAAGAAAGTTACAAAGGAGAATATAAATGAGCAGAATTAATGACGTGTTTTATTCGGATATATACATTACGCCGGAGAAAATGATGTTTGTACCGGATCCGAATACGGAATGCGGTTTGATGCAGATATTTCCGGAAGATTTTGACGATTTTTATTCTTTATTGGAGAGAGCGTATGATAAGAATCCCAGTTATTCGATAATTTATGAAGGATTCTTTTTCCGTGTTGAGCGTTCTGTTTCTATGTACGGTATTACTTTCTGTATGCGTAAAATGCCAAAAAAGGTTCCGGACTTGGATATTTTGGGCTATCCGCCGGCATTGATTGATTATCTGGCAGGTTTAGGCAAGGCATCGGGATTGATTTTACTATGCGGTGCTACCGGTTCGGGAAAGACAACCACCATATCCAGTTTGTTACGTGAATATTTAATTCAGCACGGCGGTTTTGCCTACACTATTGAAGATCCGTTTGAAATGCCTTTGGATGGTGAATATAAGGCAATGAACGGTTCTATAGGTGTGTGCAAACAAACTCAGCCGATTAACGATGATTGGGGGGCTTCGCTCCGTTCAGCTTTACGTTCTCGCCCTCGTTACATTATGGTGGGTGAGATTCGTAATCCGGCAGCCGCCAGCGAATGTTTGCGCGCTGCAACATCAGGTCACCTCGTGCTTTCCACAATTCACGCCAATAATGTTGCCGATGCGATTGACGCCATTGTTAAGCACGCTTCCGCCGGTGAAATGAGTGAAGATTTGGCATTTGACTTGTTGTCACGCGGAATTTTGGGAATTGTTCACCAAGCGCTTATCGGCACCGGTCAAAAACGTCCGGTAGTGCAGTATTTGTTTGCTAATCCGAATACCACTAAAGGGGATCAAACCAGAAACATTATCAAGACCGGAAAAATTAACGTATCTACAACCATTGAAATGCAGATGACGCGTATGGCACAAGGGCGCCCGCTGTTTGATAAGCCGGAAATAGGCTAAAGTTTATTGGAAATTCCATATAATGGTATTTTCTGTCGGCTGGCATACGTCGCGAGCCGCATATTTTGCCACGGGTAAGAAATGCTTGTCACCGTCCCATTCAAAATCAGTAGAGCCTTTTGAGTTTATTACAGTTATTTTCTGTAAGCTGAGCAGCTGTTCTTTGTTTGCTTTGGTTTCAACTAAACCTATACAGGCTGATTTATTTACTCCCGCCAAAACTATATCAAAAGTTAAATCTGACGGTAACGCGGTATTACCGTCGACTCCTATTCCGATTTTAAAATCATATTCAGTGTGTCTGAGCAATTCATCGCTTACCAATTTATCGTCAATCGCCGTTTCGGTATTCAATTTCCAATAATTGGGATAATCGCGATAATATGCGTGGATATTATCGGCAGTTTGAAAAATATGCTCGTGCAGCTTTTGATAAGGGTTGTGCAATAACAGGTAAATCAATGTAATCAAGACCAAGAACAACGATATTATTATAATTAATCCGTTATAATTTGTCAGCCTGAGCCTTCTTAAATCTACATACAATTTACTCATATTATGCTTTACCCATAGAACTCGTGATTTGATCCTGCATATCGAAGGTACCGAACACCGCCCAAGCAATAACCGCGGATACGAACAGCATTGCCACAACGTTCATTATTTCGGCTTTTTGTTCAATCATATAAACCGAATCTTCCAACCAGTCATTAGCCAATTTATCAAGCGCTTCTTCAAAGTTATCCAATTCGGAGTATATTTTCAAATCAGATATGACCTGCTTATCAGGAAATTCCTGACCGGCTTTAGCCAACGCCTGCCCCAAGTTATCACCGTTTTTAATATGGAACAAAGCTCCGTCGATGCGGTCACGAAGATATTTGTTGGCATCTTTTCTTAAAGAAGAAAGAGCGACAGATACCGGAACACCGCCCTTTACCAAAGCGGATAAAGCCAAAAGCCAAGTAATTCCGGTGAATATTTTATATAAAGACCACGGCGGAAAACGGTCAAATTTAACTCTGATTTTACCCGACCAGAAACCGATGGTTATATAAATTACCGAACCTATGGCAGGGAAAAAAGCGAAAGCGGCAATCCAGTTTTTCTGAATCCAGCCTGATAAATCAACCAAAGAACGAGCCGTACCGGTCCAAATGGTATCCGGCGCCGCGCTGAGCATCGGAGGTACCATATATACACCGATAGCATACAAAATGAGAACGGAAGCCATCAATAAGAAGGAAGGGTACGCAATAGCACTCACAATCGGACGAATCATACGGGTTGAGCCTTCACTAACTTTAATAAGGTTTAATAAGGCGCTTTCCAAATCGGAAACATCACCCACCGAAAGCATTAAGCGCTCGCGGTTAGGCGCCCATCCTTTAAGAGCATCGGAAAACGGATGACCTTCCTGCAGAGCGCGTCCCCAAGCGCTGACGGCAATAGCCATAGGCTCATTCGGACTTTGACCCTCATCGGATAAACCGTTGTAAATCATATCAAGAGCATTCATCAATGAAAAACGGTTACGCAGTAAGGCTGCTAATTTGCGATAGATTTTAAGACGCCCTTTGTTAGAAAAATTGCACATAAATTTTGCATAACCCATCAACCACTCGTTGGTGTTCATCATCGCACGGCTAAAGGCACTTTTTTTCTTTATTTCAGGCATATTTCAAACTCCTAATAAATCGGACGCTGATCAAGCAAACCGCACCAACGCTCTACCTCGTCAATATCAATATAGCCTTTGAGCATTCGCTCAATTGCGGCATCCCTGAGCGGACGACCGTTCAATTCACTGACCCAATAGTCAATAGCTTCTTTAGTATTTCCCTCAATCATCAAATGTAAGAAGTGGGCATCCGGCAAAATGATTTCCGGAACGGACATACGACCTATAACTCCCTTACCGTTGCAGTATTTACATCCTTCGCCGCGCATATAGGTGTTTTCCACACCGAAGTCGCCCAAAGCGGTTTTTAAACGTTTATAAGCCGCGGAAGATTTTTTATCTTTAATCGAAACTCGGCAATAAGGACAAATCTTTCGGAATAATCGTTGAGAAACAAGACCTTTCATAATTTCAGGATCTTCCAACATATAATGACGCACACCCATATCACGCAAACGAGTGATAATCGCCGGTGCCGAGTTGGCGTGCAGTGTCGTCCACACACTGTGACCTGACAAAGCGCCGCGGAACACCAGTGAAGCTGCTGATAACGTACGAATTTCGCCGACCATTAAAACATCAGGGTCTGAACGAAGTGCTGCTGACAGGGCTTTTGTAAACTCTTCATCTTTTTCTTCTTCGGTGGAAGCATTGGTAACCGGCATTTGTCTTGCTCCCGGAATCGGGTACTCAGGCGGGTCTTCCACGGTAATAACGTTAATTTCTCCTTTGTGTTCCTGCAGTAATTTAATCATATTGCGTTGCAAGGTGGTTGACTTACCTGAACCGGTAGGTCCGGCAATAACTTTAAGCCCTGTGGCATTGGCACGCAAACGATAGAACAAATCAAGTTCTCGGGTACCCAAACCCAGTGAACGCAAATCACTCTCACCGTTAGGGTTATCATCAGCGTACAACAAACGCATTACCAAATATTGCGAACCGAATGCAATAGGGTTGAACTGCAAACGAATAGCCAAAATGTTATGAGGTAATCTCAACTTACCATTGGTACCGCGTAAAGGTGTTGAACCTAATTTTTGTGCGCCCTGAAATTCATTTTTGGCATAGTTGGCATCGGAAATATCGGCAGAAGCAAATGCGGCACGCACAAACGCCTCTCCCCATTCCTTAGAGTATTCAAGCTCGCGCTCCATCATACCGTTTATACGGAACAAAATAAGAGTAGAATCGGCAACTACAACGTGAATATCGGAAACTTTATGAATGGCTGCACGGGATATAACACTCAAAAAGTCGATTTGCATCTGGTAGTCAGATGTCTCTTCGGCAGAGATGTTAATTTGTCCCATACCGCGCTCGGCATAGGCATATATGGCAGATATTTCGGCAGCAGAAAAATATCTCGGAGTTGCAACCGGAATTTTACGCCGCTTCATCGTGGCGACAAAGTTAAGCACTTTACCGTCATATTTGTGAGCCTCATCGACAATATACGTACCGTCGGAAAACAACGCCAGCATATGACGAGTTTCGCTGTCAACACTGACCGGTCCGTTTTCAACGGTTATAAGTCTGTTGTCGTTGGAAAAAAGCATTTGAAAAAGATTCTGGTTCTCCGCAGCATCTTCGGCAGAATCATCAATAATATCCTCATTTTTTCGTCTTACCGGTGCATTTTGCACGGCGAGCTCGCCGGAATCTGCTTTAGCTACGTCCTTATCATTATCTTTTTTCTTTTTATTTGCACTGTCCGGCAAAGCATCTCCGGCGGGTTTTTCACTGTCGGAATTCCCTAAAATCTTGGATATGTCTTCGTCAACTACGACAACATCATTATTTTTATTTTCTTCAACCATAATTGCCTTTTATTGTACAAATGTTCCCGAACCGAAAGAAAGATTTCCGTTAGTTTTTTTCGGTTGCTTTATCAACACCGGAGCATTTTCATCGACAGCGCCTTTACCAAAAGTATTCGAAAAATTACCTTTAATTATTTGTTTGTCGGTTTGCTCAGGAGTCTTATCCGAACCGTTGAAAGTTACCATCGGTTCATATTCCATTACAGTGCCTCCGGTATATAAGTAGCTCTGAACCCCGTTATTGTCAAATGAAATATAATGATCTGTGATAGAAGTAACCACTTCTCCGTTTCTAAGCTTAGATCCTTTGTGAATTATGAAAGTACTGCCGTCGCGGCTTACGAGTTTGGCAATGACGTCGTCGCCTTTTCCCGTAATATCCATAATTGCATAGTCTTTAGACATATCAATCGCATCTTCGCCCGGAGTACCGTTATCCGAGAAAGGATTGGAAAGTTGTTTGATTTCATCTTCTCTTTCGAGCATAGAAGACTTCAGTTGATTAATATTGTTATTCAGAAGTTCCATTTTATGATTGAAAACTCTAACTGAATTTTCGCTCAAAGTTTCCAACTCCGCCGTTTTGGCATTGAGTTGAGATATCTTGTCAAGAGAAGCACTTTGGAGAGCTGCTTTTTCTTCTTCAAGCTCGTGTATTCTCTTTTGCAATTCTGCATTTTTAGCCACCCATTGCTGGTTAACTACCAACATTTCGTTCATATAGTCTTTCACTATTTGAGCCTGACGAACTTTTTCCAGTTCTATTTCTTTTTGCTTTAATTTTTCTTGTTCGGCGACAATCATTGCCTGACGCTCTGCCTCCATATCTTTAGCTCTTTCTTCTTCAGCCTTCATTCTCAAATCTTCTTCCTGCTGAGCTTTCAGACGAGCGGCACGTAAAGCTTCAACCTTGCTTTTCAACTCCTCTCTGCGTAATTCCAGACGCAATAAGGTGGTTTGTTTTTCAATATTCGACATTTGATTAAATAAATCGTTGTCTACTTTTGAAAGCACGGAGTTGCCGAAACTTTCGAAAGGCGATTTTGCTTCACCGATTTCCGGAATTACATCATCTACTTCCGCCGTAGAGTCAATTTGCGCCTTATTGGCATCTGTTTCCAACGAATCGAGACTGTCATCATCAGGGAAAGGCTGAACATCCAACAGCGGAGACGGAACCGCGGCCGGTTTTTCCATTGACGGCTTTTCATCAACTTTTTTGCCGGCAATCGGTAAATCGGAGTTCATCGGTAAATCAGCAAGATTGTCTTGCTTAGGAGCAAATGTTTCTTCAGGTGAAACTTCATTGAGAAAATTCAAATCATCAGTATCTTCACCTTCAGTCTCATCTTCAGATGTTAAATCTTCTGCCGGAGCAACCGGAATCTCGTCCTTAACTTCCGGAAATTTCTCTTCGGAACCGTCAGATGATATATCAATATCCTGATTTTCTTCGGCACTGTCGTCCGCAATTTCATCAAGCCCCAATAACTCATCACTGATATCTACATCGGCGGCTGCCTGATTTGCCGAAGGTATCTCTTCTTTGGCATAACCGGTACCGATACCCGCAACTGTTATTATAAAAGCGCAGGCAATAAGTACTGTAATTTTATTATTCAGGTTGTTTTTCATAGATTTCTCCTTTGTAAGTCCACATTCCGGAATTAATGTCGTATGTTATAGTATCAACCGTTAATCCTGAAAATTTCATTAATAAATCACTCCAAATCAGCGGATCGTTGTTTGATGATATTGAATAAGCCATCAGTTTATATTTTGTACCGCGCGGTGACATCCAAGTTTTAGGACCGAATGATATACTTATTCCCAAAGATTGATTAATATCATTTAACACGTTTATCAAATCTTCTTCATCATATTCCGGAGGTGAATTCAATTTGGTGATTTCACCTATCGGAACCGATACCATAACAGTACTGCCGTCTCGTCCCAAAACGCGCGATGAAAATTCAACGCCGGATACATTAAGCGCTTGTTCAATCCAAGTTAATCTTCCGAGGTCACGGCGCCAAGAAGTCACAACCCCCGCATTCGGTGTACAGGTAATACCTTCAATATGCCACCCCGGAGTGACCACCTGCACGACCTTTTTGGTAGTCAAATAACACTGACGCATAACGTCTAAAGGATTATTTAGCTCTACCCAAGGCTTAGGTTCCGGCGGCAAAGGCGGTTCTTTTACTTCAACGGGTTCTATAACCGGTTCTTCCGGCGCGGTGAAAAATAAGTCTTTCAGGGTAGAATAACCGAACCATAAGATAACGGCAAAGCAAACAACTATAACTCCCAGCATTAATGTATCATTGCTGGCGTTGATTTTTGCCAACCTTGTTTGGATACCTTTTTCCAACATAGGTCCCAAATGGTCAGCTTTGGTATCTTCTATTCCCCAATCGGCCGGTGCGAATATAATGTCCCAATCCGGTACGGCTAACATTGCGATAAGCTGGTTTTTAGCATCTTTCTCGTTGATGAATAAAGTATCACCGTCCGACAATATAACTTCGTTTCTGAAACATATATACCACCAACCGGTATCAACTTTGAATACGCCCAAGAAAGAAGTAACGGCTCCCAGACCGGTAATAAGAGATACCGCAGCAGAAGGCAATCCGGGGGTGAAACCTTGAGAGGAAGCGGCTAAACCGAACTGAGACGATTTACCTTTACGGGTAACGTACAAATCTGCGCCTTCCAGAATATTTTCTGCGGCCTCCTTTACTTCCGGCAAAGGCTTTGCTTCGTTTAACAGCGGTTGCCAGAAAAGACTCGCGGCGTAAGTTATCCCTCTTTCGGTGAAAGATGATCTCCAAGCCTTATCTTCAGTTTGATCTACCACTTGCTCTCTCCTTAAACTAATCGTTCATTCTGGATTCAGGTGATAACGGCGATTCCAAAACAACCGGTGTTAACATAATAACAAGAATGGTTCTGGCTTTTTCAGCTGATTGCGAACCGCCTAACAGCATATTTTCAGGAGTTCCCACACCTTTTTTATCAACAGAATCTTCAACGCGTTCATAACCTGCCAAAATCAGCGTTTCACCCGATTTCATCGCAACTTCCTGTGTAAATCCGCGGGTTTCGATTACAGGGTTCTGAATGGATTCGGAATCACCGCCGCCTTCTTCACCGCCTCCGCTGACCGTAATGGTATCAAGCGACAGCAAGTCAGACAGTGTCAGGTTGAAAAACATTAAGATACGACCGTGATCCAAAATTCTCGGCAATACACTCATAGTGAAACCGGTTTCAATTTCCTCGGTATCGACGGAAACATCATAAGTATCACTGTCACCGCTGTTGGTCTTGGTAATTTGTGAAATGTAGTTTTGCGTTTTAACAACTTGAATCGGAGCCGGTTTATTGTTCATAGTCGTAACCGTACCGCTGGTAACCAAATTGGTTTGACCTTCTTGAGATAATGCCTGCATTGCGGCATCAACGCTCCAACTCTTGCTGCTGACAGCCATTGTCAAGTCACTTAAAGCATTACCCAAATCACCCGGATGGGTTCCGGCAGTTACGCCTTTAATGCTACCGCGTTTATCAAAAGTTGCCGTTAAATCCAAATTATATTTATCGGCATTTGATATACTGAGCTGAATAACTTTTACGCTGATGGCGACTTGTTTGGATACACGATTATTTTGCTCATTGATATATTTTGCCACACGACGGATATCTGTCGGTGTTGATGTAAGGTTAATAGTACCGCTTGCCTTATCAATATTAAGATTTGCATCTTGTGAAATCATAGATTGAATGGTGCTTTCCAAATTGCTCCACAAATCGAGTCCGTCAATAGAGCTGCTTTGCGAAATGCTGGAAGCACCTGCATCGGCACCGCCCACACTGACGCTCAAAGAAGGGCTTGTCGGTAACGAATAAATTACAAAAGTTTTGGTAATAAACTTATAAAAATAAATTTCACCTTTTTCATATTTCCACCAAATACCGAAGCGGTTGGCAACTTCATCCAATAAACCGCTCATCGGACCTTTGTAGTTGACAATCATTTTGGTCGAATCGGTCCATTGAGTGCCGATTTCATCCATAGAAGGTTTATTGCTGTCGGCCTGAGAAATAGCTGTTTCTTCAAGTTCAGGAGCATAACGAACCGAAAGAGAAGTGATTTTACTTATCATTGAACCGATTTCATACAAAGTAATAGGACGGTTGCTGATTAAAGTAATACCATCTTTCTTTTCCAAATAGGTCGGGATAGGTTCGCCTTCAAATTCAATTTTGGATGTGTCGCCGAGCCAAATATCGTTCTTAACTCTTACCACATCGTCAGGAATAGGCTCGGTAGGCATTGCTGCTTTCTGTTTTAAGTCCAAGGTATCCTTGGCACGCTGCGCCATTTCCCTGTCCATTTCCGGAGAGATGGAACAAGCTACCGTAATTCCTAAGATGCACAGTGTTAATAGTTTAAATATATTAGTCGTACGCATTTTCGTCCTCCATTGTTTCAACTACCAGAACTCGGTTGCCTTTATAGAAGGTTGCAACCGGAGCCGGTCTGGCGCGTGCAAATGCTCTTATCAGTGCGGAAGCCACATCGGCAAAATTTCCTCTGAACATAGCGCCGGCATTTAAAGTGTAGTTACGATTCGTTTTCCAAATCAATCTCCATCCGGCTTCATCGCTCCACATAGTCAGAAGTTCTTTAAGGCTCTGTCCTTCTTCTGCTAACCAATCCTTATTGGCTGAACTTTCCTCAGATGCTTCGTCATCACCGTCTTGAATATTTCCCCCTTGAGCAATATTTCCTTGTGTGCCGCCGGTAGTATTAGAAACGGTATATCCGTTTTGTACATATTGAGGTTGTCCTGCAACTGCCGGAGTGTTCGCATAAGCTGCTTGCCCCTGTCTGCCGTTTACCGGAACCTGTCTGCCGGCTGTCGGAACTTGTCCTCCTCCGACTGTAGGAGCCGTTCCGCCGTTTGCAGTTACCATCGGAGCATTGCCGTTTGCCGCGGGAGCAGCTCTTCCGTTATGCGGAATCGGAGCCGCCGGATTCCACGATTGATCATATCCGTTGTCAGCGATAACGCTGTTTTCGTATTCCACCACTTCATTATCTATGCTCGGCGGAATAGCCGCAGATATATTATTTCCGGCGCCCGCTTGTGTAATACGATGATCTCGAGGCGAACGTTCGCCGTATCCACGAAAATCTGCAGCACCGCGAGTATAATTTATGTTGCCGGCATCACTGCATTCGCTGTAACCGTCGGCATTTTCAACGCAAACCGCCGTATATTCTCGATTACTGGTGCAGATGCCGTTTTCGCATTCTTCTTCCAGATAGCTTCTGTTGCTGAGGGCGCCGATACAGCCCGACGTGCTTAAAATGCAACAAATTAAGCCGGTAACAGCCAGTTTGTTTGTTATTATTTTTCCTTCAAATTTATTTCTCATCGTATTTTCCTATAATACACGTTAAAATTGAAATATCAACATCGGATTCTAATACCAAGGATTATCGGCTCGTTTCATTGCCTTTATCTTGTCATCTTCCGATGCGTATCGTACATTCCTAATAATAAATGAGTTTGGCTCCCTATCGGTAAAAATTATGTTAATTTTATGATAATCAACACCATTATTGGCCAAAATCTTGTACAACAGCTTTAAACGCTTTTCCTGCAAAGCGTACGGAGCTGTCTTGTCTATCCTTATTTCGATAAACACATCTTCGTTTTTCACCGAATTATCTGCGAAAGCGTGTAGCCATTCAAGAGTTTGACCGGAAATTTCCGCCCGATTCGGCTGAAAAGATAATTTTAATTCGGAAGGAGTAATGTTATCATCATTGCTACCCCCGATGCCTAAAAGCTTATTAAATATTGAACCTTCGCTTTTTTGAGATTTTTTATTGTTATTTTTACTTTGAGTTTTCGGAGCAGTGATATTATCGTTACCGGTCTTCTTTTTAGAACCTGAAAACCACTCGGCGATACTGTCCGATAAACTTTTAGAAGTTTCTTCGTCTGCATCGACATCATCGTCTTCTTCAAAATCTTGAAAATCATCGTCGTTATCATTGTTTGATTTGGTACTTGATGAATTATCAAAATATTTATCATCATCTAAGGCCGGAAGTGTGTGTTTGGCACGCAGTTCGCGCTCTAACTTCAAATTTTCTTCCGAAGATGAAAATTGCGGTGTCAGATTACGCTCATTCGCAATGTTTTCCGGTATGGGAATGACTAAATTTTTTTGCATTCTGTATTCTTCGGTCGGTTGCTCAATAACTTCCTGATCCGGAGAAATAATGTTATCTTGATGCTTTGCCGCGTAAACATTAGCGGAATTTTCCTCAGATTTTTTATTCGAAGTCTCTGCAACTTCCCACGGATTTGTATATCCTTCGTCGGAAGAAGATAGGCCGGCCGAAAATTCGGATTTCCCAATATATCCGTCGTTATTTACCAACGGTTCGGTCACAGCCGCATAGGTATCGGCTCCCAAATTATCGGTACTTACGCCGCTTGAAGCCATAGCAATTTGGTTTTCATCGGCACTGTCCGAAAATACTACAGTTCCGTTTTCCGTTTTATAGTGGTGTACCAAAGGAATTCTGAAAACCGGAGCTTCAGAGGCATCGGCTATTTGCAATTCTTCGGATTCTTCTTTCGTTTCAGCCACCTCTAAAACAGAAGAATTTTCAGCATCAGCTATGTCTAAGATAGAGGCATCTTCAATACGCAAATCATCGTTGTCCGAAACCTTAACTTCGGCGGACTTTTCATCTAATTCGGTATAATCGGTAGTTTCTGGTCGGTATAGCACTGTATCGGAAGAACCTGATTTGACGCTTTGATTTGAAATCAATTTATCTTCATCGTTATACGGCAATTCATTATGTTGTTCCAAACTTTTGAATTTGTCATATAACGGATCATTTTCTTCATTGGCGGCAAAAAGCTCAATATTTTGAGCCGGCAAATTTTCAATATATTCTTCCGTCGGTCCGTTTTCATTCAAAGACAAAACAAAATAAGCCTTGGTAACCGAAAATACGGCAACCAGTGAGAGAATAAAGCTTCCTAAAAAGCATTTTAAACCAAGTTTAGGCATTCCAAAATCCCATACATTCATTAAAGGTATCGGCACCGATAAGGCGCAAATATCCCACTATTTTGTTTGAAGATACAACTGATTGTGTTAAAATAGAGTTAATGATATAAATGAAAGTTGATAAGCCGGAAAAATGTTCAAAATACAGCGGCTGTTGCCATCTGTTTCTCGCGCACGCGCGCAATCTAATACCCTTGTAATCTGCGGAAAAATTTTGCTTTATAAAAAGTTCACAAAAAGTTCACAATTATTTTGCCGAGAATATGTTACAATCAATTTAACACTCAAAGAGTATACCGAAGTTAAACAGAGATATATTTCTTATCAGTTTATTAACCTTTTGGTGTTATTCGTGGTGTGTATAACTGGTGTATTGTAGAAATTTTTGTGAAAATTCAGATTGATATAGACAAATGGGATATATTTTAACAAAAGTCTGGAAATTTTTTGTAAAATGATTTACAATAACAGTGTGATTAAGAATATATGTTAAGGAGAACTGAAATGAAATTCTTAAAAAACAACATTATGAGCATTTTGGGTATGACCTTCTTATTTACGATGGTTATGCTGGGCGATGCAAACGCTACGGTGTTTGAAGATGTAAAAACAAAACTCGTAGATTTGTTCAAAAATGCTAAAATGGTAGTATTTATTATCGGTGGTTTCGGTTTGATTTGTTTGGCTTTCCAAGCAATCTTCGGAAAAGTTAAATGGGCTTGGTTTGCTGCTCTGGCTTTCGGTTTGGCCGTTGTGGCTGCTGCCGGTGCTATTATTAACTACGCTGCTAATAACGATGTTGCTACCGGTAAGAACTTCTCAGATACATTGGGTGACGGTTCCGGTGCATCTAGTATGGGTCATTAATGCCAAGAATGATATTCGGGGGGAGCCCAGTCTCTCCCCGAATGTGGTAAAATTTTAAGGCGGAGGTAGATATGTTGTGCAATAGTATAAAGAGATTTTTGTACGAGAACAGATATGCAATTATCTTATTTGTTTCTTTATTCTTTTTCATAACCGATGCCTCTGCTGAGACATTCGGTGCATTATCGACTGCCGGCACGGCAATTTTTCAGGGCTTGCGCAAAATTATATATCCGGCGGCTACCATAGGTATAGCCTGTGTTTGTATCGGAGGTATGTTCGGCAGTTTTAACTGGAAGTGGTTAGTGGCAATTCTGTTGGGTGTGTTTATTATAGCCACGGCTAATTCCGGAAACGGTGTGGATGCTATTGCTATGGACGGCAGTAATTAGGAGAATGCAGATGAAAAGAATCGGCGTATTATGTTTTTTTATTTTAATTTGTTGTGTTGCTTTTGTTTCTCCGGCATTTGCCGAGCCTTCATCCGGTGATGCTATTTGGACTAAATTAGCTGGCAAGGCCAGTACTATAGGGGTAGGTTTGCAGAAAAGCGGCTTTATTATAGGCGGTATCGGGTTAATCTTTTTTTCATTTATGGCAATTTTTAACAAGATATCGTGGAAGAATCTTGCCTATATTATGCTGAGCTGTTTTGTGCTTTCGGCAATGGTTGCATTGGTTAATTATTTTTCGGCAAAAGATGCAACCAGTACGGCTTCGTACTCAGAATTTAACGGTCCTGACGGCGAGGTTTCTTTTGAAGGAGGCGTAGCTCCTGCCGGAGGGACGGCGCATAAATAGGGGAATATAATGAGGTTGTTTGCTTGGCTGAGTGCTTTTTGTTTTTTTATATCGGTATCCCCTGCTATGGCATACATAGAAGAAGATACTGCCGGAATGACGGAAGCAGATGCCGGTGAGCAGAATACCAATATGTATAAACTGAATGCACGCGGTGATTATTTTATCAAGAAACTGAAAAAAATAGATGAATATGCCAGTAAAAATAGTCGGTATGAAGTGCCTAATCTGTCCGATATAAATGACATAAACAGTTTTGAACAAAAGAATAAGGAAGAAGAGCAAAATAAATTGATTTTAGCCGACGTGGTTAAAATGACGTCTAATCCGCAACAACTGAAAGTTATTCTTAAATCCGATGTTTATACGTCATTGACGGCTATTAACGAAGTGCGCGATGCACAAGTTGCATCGGTATTGCAAAGACAAATTGCCGGAGGACGCCGATGAGAGAAGAGATTCTGAAAGCGGTTGCGCAACCTCCGAAAGTACTGTGGGCTCCGATGGTACCTGCTCTCATAAATTTAGGCGTTCAGTTTCCGATGATGTTTATCGGTATGGGTATCGGCGGAGCTAACCCGCTGTATTTTGTTGCTTGTATTATAATTGCGCACGCCGTGTTGGTGGGGTTGGGAATAAAAGAGCCGCATTTGTCCACAATGCTGCAGGCTTACGGTCAGACATACAGAAAAACAATAAATCTTTATGTGGTAAAGGGTAATAAGTTTGAGCCATGAATGAATACGATTTTTTCAGCATATTTGTGCAAGGATTAAACAATATTCAGGTAGCTGTAACGGTAATAGGTATTATTGCCGCGGCTTCGTTTTCGGTTTTATTGGTGACCAAATTCGGTAATTGGGTGTTGCCGCAACCGAGAGAATCACGGGTTTCAGACTTTTTGCCGTTTCAAAAATTGATGTCCGACGGAGTTACCATTCAATGCAGTAACAATTCCTATGCCCGAGTATTCAGATTAGATGGTGTTGATTTATCATCTGCGACCAACGAAAAAGTATATTCTATGATGGAAGCGCGGAAGGCGTGGATTGACGATATGTCAAATATGCAGGTAATATGCCGTATTATAACCACCAGAGACAGAGCTTCGTTGGAAAGTGAAAAACGCGACTTCGGTAACAAATTGCTGGAAACTGTTTCAAAAATTTGGTATGAAGGGATGAACCGCGTTTATGAGAACAAACACTATATTGTTCTTTCGGTTATTGATCGTAAAGACGCCTTGAAGGATTTGAACTACGCATCTCAAAGTTTGATATCTACATTGGGAGAGTATGGGGTAAGTCCTATGTATGAAAGTGATACCAGCAGTCCGCTTGATAGTCCGTTTTATTTGTTTTCTCATCTTTGCAGTCCGGTTTCCAAACCGACGCCGAAGGTTCGTAATACCGGCGGGGCGCGGATGTGCGAAATGCTTACGGCTGACCATATTCATTTTACGGAAGAGGAAGGAATTATTCATTTTTTCTCGGGTGACAGCGATTTGTTCGAAATTGTTATGGGAATTCGTGTCAGCGGTGAAGCAATGGATGAAAGTATGATATATTCTTTGAACGCCATTGATTGCGAGTTGGTAATATTGCACAATATCAGACCGTTTTTCAGGGCTGAGGCCAGAGGTTTGTTAATGCAGCAACAGCGTATGGCAATGACTACGAGTTTGTCGGGAGGAGTGGTGGAGCAATACGCCGCGGCTCTGGCTTCAATTGATGACAGTGATAATGACTATCAATCGCTGTGTGAATATTCAATGAGCATAATAGTAAAAGGAGCTTCAAAAGAAGAGTTGGATTTCGGAGAATCTGAAGTACAAAGAATATGCCGTTCTTTCGGTGTTACTCCGGTTCGGGAAGGCTGGGTAACGCAGGCAGTGTTCTTTACGCAATTTCCGACATACGATACTTACCCGAGAACTTATCGCTATCTTTCACGCGTTATAGCTATGGCAATAACTATGGATAAACCTGCCGAAGGCTTCGGAAAAAGCGACTGGGGAAAAGGAGCAATTACCATTTTCCGCACAATGTCCGGTTCGGCATATCGTTTCCAATTTCACGTAAGCAGTGAAGAATCGGCAGTGGCTCACTGTTGTATTATCGGTCCTACCGGTCAAGGTAAAACAACGTTGTTGACATTTTTGGCCGGTCAGGCGATGCGGCACGGTGATTTGAAAGTGTTCTTCTTTGATCGTCACTTAGGTGCGCAAATATTCACTCGAGCCGTTAAGGGAGCATATATCGGTTTTGACGGTGACGAAAAAAATGTTTCGCTTAATCCGTTTGATTGCGCAAATACCGCGGAAAACAGAGCGTTTTTACGTCGTTGGCTGAAGTCTATTACTATGATTGATGATGCTTTGGCCGATCGCGAAGTTTCTCGTGCGGTTACGACTGCTTTTGATTATTTACGTCCGGAAGAACGTTTGTTGAAGAATCTGTATAAAAGTTGCTTTTCTCCGACCGGAAATATGCGCAGAGAGCTGTATCGTTGGGTAAATCCGGATCAATACGGAGCTATTTTTAACGGTCAGGATGACAGTTTGGATTTGAAGAGCCGGCGCTTTATGGCTTTCGATTTCACACATATTTTTGAAGATGAGAATTTGGCTCCGGCGGTAATCAGTTACATTATGCACCGTATTCAAGCCGAAACCGGAGAAACCGGCGTTCCGTCATTGATCATGATTGATGAAACGGCGCCAATGCTGAAGCACCCGATGTTTAGAGATTATTTCATTATAGGTTTGCAAGAAGGACGTAAGAAACGTCAGGCTTACTTATGTGCGTTCCAACAACCTAACATTGTAGATAAATTGGGCGTGGGCGAAGTTATTCGCGGTCAATGTCAAACGGTTATTTTCTTCAGAAATCCGCAAGCACAACCCGATGATTATGCTAACTGGAATTTGACGCAAAATGAGCTTGATTTTATATTCGGTAAGAGTTACCGCGATTTTCCGTATGCCATACTGCTTTCCCGACCTGTTACCGGAGAATCGGTGATATTGGATGTTAATTTGGGCGGTTTGGGTAAATATCTGCGAGTTTATAACTCAGGTCGTAAGAATGTGTTGTTGGTTCAGCAGCTTATCCAAGAGTACGGCGAAGATAACTTCCTCACGAAATATTTGGATTTCTCATAATTGCTGATTTTGTATGCTGCGATCTACGGTGCTCTCTATGAAGTCGTTCCTCGCACGATGCAGTACATTCTGCGTCAAGGAATCTGACCTTTCAACGTATAGCGTTGCTTCTGATTTCGCGTCATTCTGAACCCTGAGCATAGCGAATGGGTGAAGAATCCATTTCGTTCCGCCGGAACGAAACAACGCCATCGGCGTTGCTGGATACTTCGCCGCCAATGCGGCTCAGTATGACGATAAAAAGTCAGCGTTGCTTCTTTATTATTTAATCGGAAGATCCTCTGATTTTTGCTTTTGGTCACAAAAGCAAAAAAGGGATGACTTTATTGTTATATTTTAGTCGGAAGCCTCTCTGACGATTCCTGCGGAATCGAGGGGTGACTTTATTATCTTTATAGTAATATCTCCGAATGCACGGTGAAGTAAATTGGTCAATATTCTTAATAATAGACAATTTGTCCATTAAAATGTAACAAAAATTTAACATTTTTTTTATTAAAATTGTGATACACTAATAAAAGGAGAATGGGTTTACTTTGCGCTGAAGATATGTTAGCATAAGAATATCTGGGCACTACAGGGAGGTTATTATGATGGTAAATACAAAGAGATTCAATATTTTGGCCGGCGTTGCCTTTATGATAACGTTTGCGGCGCCTGATGCAAAAGCTTTTCCGTTGCTTTGTGGGGATCCTTCCCGTTTAGTAGCCAGCGCTAAGGTTACAATGCAGGAAATTATGATAATCAAGCAAGAAGTTGAGAGTAATCTGCGAATCATTGAAGAAATTCGCAACGGTGGCTTTGCCGCAGCCGGTGCGATGATTTTCGAGAAAATTCAAAACGGTGATTATGATCGCTTCGGTAAAGCTTTGAGTAATGTTAAAACCAATGCGCAGGATATGGCACATAATGTGGCGGAACGTGAAGAAAGAGCTAAAAGGGAAAAAGAGCTGAGAGAAAGCGGTATGAGCGCTAAAGAAGCTAAGGCTAAGGCTCAACAAGAATCCGCCGAGAGAATGGTAGAATGGCAGAAAAAACAAGACGAAGCCAGAGAAAAAGCTAAATCTGAGCGCGGTTCAAACGCTTTTACAAATTCGTATAACTGGCTGAAAAATAATCAATCATTTACCAGCGGCGCCAGCACTGCTTTAAGAGGTGTTGACAGCGGCAATTGGGGACAGGCTTTAAGCGGTGCGGCAGGTGCCACCGGAGGTGCAATCAACAGCGGCGGCGAATCCACACTCGGAAACATTTTCCAAAATGCGGCAGGCGGTGCCGGAAATGCTCTGAACAGCGCGCTTGACGGCAATTGGGGTAATGCCTTTAATGCAGCGGCCGGAGGCGCCGGTTCCGCAATTGGCGGCGCGACTGGATCCGAAGGTATCGGTAATACCATCGGTGCGATTGGTAATATAGGCGCCGGTGCTTATGATGCTATCAGCAGCGGCGATGGTTTCGGCGGTACCGTAAATAATTTAATTAATAACAACCAGATAAACTCCGGACTTACCGGTTTAGAGAACGGCTATAATCAAACACAGGAAGAGCGCGAGGCCGCGCTTAAAGCTCAAGAAGAAGCTGCGAAAAAACAAGCCGAGGAATTAAAAAAAGGATTAGACGAACAGATAAAGAAGGATCAAGAAGAGAGAAAGAAAGAGCAACAGAAAAAATGTCAGGAATGCCGTAAAAATGCTCAAGCCGGAGCAGAAGCTGCGGCGAAGGCTGCCGGTAAAACGGGATTGGCGGCTCAAGCAGATGCAGAAGCAAGGGTTAATAGCCAATGTTTAAGTGCTTGCGGTGGTTTTTCAGGTATGTAAAGGAGCAAAACAATGAAGAATAAAATATTAAACAGAATCTTATTTTTAACAGTTATTTCGGTAATGGTATTGCCCCTTCCGTACACAGTATCGGCGCAGACATTTACACCGCCGACTAGTAATGATGATCCGATTGACGGCGGTTCTATCGGTGAAGTTGTGGTTACAGGCAAGAAACCTACATATACGGCGAATTTCAGCGGATTTAATCCTACTCCGCTGGATGGAGCAACTATCCCGACCATAAATGTTACGGCAACTGCTCCTGCTCCTGTTGTCACTTCAGATGGTAATGATGATCCGATTGACGGCGGTTCTATCGGTGAGGTTGTGGTTACAGGCAAAAAACCTACATATACGGCGAATTTCAGCGGTTTCAATCCTACTCCGCTGGATGGAGCAACTATCCCGACCATAAATGTGGGTAATTCTTATGACGGTCCGAGTGAAGAAGATGGAGAAGAAGGCACTGCAGGTGAGAGCTATACAATGACTTCGACTGTTCGTACGAATGATAACGGTAGTATAAACGAAACTACGGACAGCAGTTCATTTACAATAACCGACGGCGGAACAGGAAATGGTACAGATTTATCTGCAGCAATCGCCAATGCTGGCGGTAATATAGTTCCGGATCCAACGACTACAACTATTAATCCCAGTGATGTAAAAATAGATAATTTACCGCAGCCGACAACTACAACGGTAAAGGAAGAGGAAGATTTAAGTCAGTATACCGGTTTGTATAACGGTCGTCAGTTATTACCGGATATTATGGCGAGACATTGCCGAATTAAAGGTGAAGATGTTGCTAAAGATGTAAGTTTGTATGTTGAATGTATCAAACAGTATGTTTCGGAAATGAACAGTTCCAATGCGGCGGCAAAAGCTAAAGCTCAGGAAGAATTTGAGATATTGCGTTATAAAGGATTGTTGGATATGGCTTCCAATGCGATGACCAAGTCGCAAAGTGTTCTCAATTATGAAAACACGATGAACGAATACAATAAAGCTGATCAGGATATGCAGACCGAATTTGACGATAATCACGCTTTGATAGCAACAATGTCGTTTATTACCGATGTTATGAACAGTTTCAGAGAACTGCAGGCTGAACAACTTAAGTATTTGGCGATAAGCGGTATTGTTAACGTTGATCCGGCGGTTGTTTTGGCAGATGAAGAAGAGGAAGAACCGGAAGAAAAGAAACCTGCATCAACAAACGGTAATGCTGGAGATGCGGAAATACATACCACGGAAGCAAATACCACGATTAAACATAATTAACTGACTGCAGGGAAACTAGAACGGAGGGAGATGGAATTATGAATAAGAGAATGTTAGCAATATTCATTGCCGCAGCGCTGGTAGTTTTTCCGAAAACCTCCAAGGCCGATTTGGATGTACTGTCTATTGCCCAAGATCAAATAACGTCAATTACGGAAAAAGTCGGTGCTATTGTTAAAAAATATACGCAAATTCAAGCAAGTTTGCAGGAATTGAGCTTAAACCGTAATATTGTGTCGCAGTTGAAGGATAAAGTAAAATCAGAATTAAAGTCAAGAGCTATGGCTTTTTACGGAGATTTGAAAGATATGGCAATGGCGGAAGGAATGGCATTTCTGAAAACTTCTTTAAGCAGTGTGTCGTTACCGGGGGTCGGTCAATACATCGATTTGGGAGGCTTTATTAATCCGAAACTGACGGTGGCAGTCGGCAAAACTTATTTAAAGAAAAAGCATAAAAAGAATGATGTACAAAGTACTGTGGCGCAAGATGAGCGCAGTAACAATCTGATGATAGATAATTTATCTGTTTTATTTGCCAACAGTTTGGTTCGTCGTAAGCAGATTATAGAAGAAGATCCTTGCAGTTGCGTTGCCGAAGCAGGCAGAGATTGCAGCGAAGAAAAACAAAAATGTGAAGATCAAGAAAAAGAATTTAATGAAATGAGCGATATCAATGTTGTAAAGAATAAACAGTATGGAGTTATGCTTAACGCTAATCATCGCTGGTTAAAAATTAAAGAAGCGGTTGCAATGTATGCAAAGATGAAAGGCGAGGCAATGATGAATCAGGGTAATATAGATGATATCAGTGCTATAACCGGTGAAATAGAAGATGAGGAAGAAGAGGATGACACCGGTGAAGATGCAGTTCAGGCTTTAATGCAAAACAAAATCAATCCGTTGGATTTGACGAATTCAGTGAAAGACAGTTTAAATAAAATTAAAAGCGGCGATTATACAGGTGCTTTTGCCGGCGCAATGGGGACAGCTACCGATTTATACGGTAATGCTCCCGGCAGTTGGGATAGTGTTACTAAAGCTATGCAAGAAGTTACCACCGGTGCAGGTGCTTTGAATAATGCTTACCATAATGCCGAGAACGGAAACTGGGGCGGCGCGCTTAATTCAGCTTTAGGCGGTGCCGGAAATATTGTAGGAAGTACCGGTAATGAAGGGTTGGGTAATATATTCAATAATGCCGCCGGAGGAGCCGGAAACGCGCTTAACTCTGCACTTAGCGGAAACTGGGGCGCGGCCATAGGCAATGCGGCAGGCGGCGCCGGAAATGCAATCAGCGGTAGCGGTAATGATGTTTTGGGCAGTTCAATCGGTGCGGTCGGAAGTTTAGTTAATGTCGGAGTAAATGCGGCAAATGCCGGCGGAAATTTAGGCGATATTATTGATAACACCGTGGGCAACAGTCAAGCTCAAGGAGCGTTGAATGCATTGTATGGTGCGTATGATGCGCAAAATACGCAAAACGCGGCCATTGTAGAAGCTCAGCAAAAAGCGGAAGAAGAACGTAATAAAAAATTTGAAGAAATGAAAAAACAGCAAGAAGAAGAGATGAAAAAGCGCAAGCAGGCTGAGTGCAAAAAATGCAATGAAGATAATGAAGCTTTGTTAAAAGCGGGCAAGCCGCTATCATCGCTCAAATCTTGTATCGGTGTTTGTATGTGATAAGGGAGGACAAGGGTATGAAAAAATATAATAAAAAGATTTTAATACTTGTAGCCGTTTCTTATCTGTCGGTGACTGCTCCGGCAATGGCTGTAACCAAATTGGAAGCTACAGGACCGGCTGCCGATATTGTTAACAAAATTCAGAAAGTTAAAGAAAAGTTCGAAGATATTCAAACAAAGATAATGAAGGAGAAGGAAAAGTGGACCAAAAAGGCAGAGGCTTTCTTGGATAAAACACTTGGAACCGAAGGCGCGGCTTTGTTTAAGCAATATGTTGTAGAACCGGGAGCCGGTATTGTTAAAAGTGTTGCTAAAGGTCAGTATAACGCAGGTGATTTCAGTTTAAGCGGGTTTACCAGCGCCATAAAATCGGAACTTGGCAATTACAAACTTGATTTTGCAACTTTGGTGTCGCAAGCAAAAGATATGGCTAATACTGCGGCCAAAGCCAGACTTGAAAAGAGCAGAGCCATTGAAATTCAAGTTGCTAAGCTGCAATCTGAATGGGATGCAAAGAATAATCTTAATGCAACCGTGAAGTCGGCTCAGTTGGAAGCAGAACTTGAAGAATTGGCTAAAAGAATATCTGGATTGAAAGAGCAAGCGGCTCAACTAAACAATAAGACGCTTGAGGAAACCGAAGCTCAAAAGAAAATGCAGGAAAAGATGGTGGCAATGCAGGATTTGATGGCAAGTTACAGCGGTAAAATATCTCAGGATGATTTACTTAAAAAACTTAATGCCGAGGCAATGTCATTGTTCACGCTTAAAACCGATGAAGAAGAAGATCAGGCGATATATTCTGCCAGTATGGAAAAGCTGTTTTTAGGTAAGTATGATTTCGGAACATCTGAGAATTTGGCGAGAATTCGCCGCGCTCGTCAGGAAGAATATTATAAGTCCGAAAAGAATATTCTCAAAGTTATTGTCGAAACTTATAACAGTATTGAAAATACCGAACAAAACATAAAAGGCTGTACGCAGGCAAGCGGAGAAGCACAGGCTATATTCGGCGGCAGTGCTATGCGTGTATGTGTCGATGTTCAGATAATAAAGATAGCAGCACAATATATGGAAATGTTATTGGCGCAAATTCAACAGGAAGCCAGTTTGGAGATTCAAAACTGGGCGGATATATACAAATTACCGGATTACAACCGTGATTATACCAAGTTTAATTTGGATGATTACGTTCTGACCAAAGATGACCTGAAAAAGAATTTGAAAAGTATGGCAACCGGAGCCATCGGTGATGCAATGATGAAATTTAAAGGTTTTTAAGAGAGGTGTGAAATGAAGAAAATAGTTTATTTTATATCCGTTTTAATGACTTGCCTTTGTCTTAACCGCAATGCGCAGGCGTTTGTATGGCCGGATTTTACGCCTCTGATTCCGTTTTCTCCGCAATTTTGCGTTATGTGTATTCCACCGGCGATTGATTGGGCATATAATACCGTTGACCAAGTTAAAGATGCGAAGAATCGTTTGAAAGAAATGACCGACGTGACCAAAATTAAACAGGCGCTTTCGGCATATGCGGCAAATCTCGGAAATATGGCGCTTAATTGGGCAACACAAAAATTATCCGCACGCAAAAAAGTTATATCGTATTCCCGTACCATTATGGATAGTGAGCGCGAGGGAGTGGATGTAAAAAAAGAAGATTCGGTTAAAGTTGATTTCGTAAATCTGTTTTTGCAGTATCCTTCGACTAAAAATAAAATAAAGAAAGCATATCAGAAAAAAGGAGATGCCATTAAAACCGATACATCTCTTGAGATGTACATTACCGCTTCCGAAATGATGAAAGAATTATGCGGTGCTAAGGGTAAAGGATGCGAATTAGCAACTACTTTAGCAGATTACGACGGAGATGTAAGCACCGAATTTAAAGATTTTAAAGATATGGGAATGATGTTGCAATTAAGTCTGGTTGAGCAATGCTTTATGCAAGGTCAATATTGTGGTTTAATCGGTACAATCGGTTGCGAGCCGGGTAAAGATGGAGACAGTAGTGCGGAGCCGTCGGAAGAACAACCGACAGAGGGAGAAAGCACCGATGAAGATAAGGTTTGTCACTGGAAGGCCAGTTTGCAGCTAGCCCGTATGTATGATAAAATTATGCGCTACAATGAAATGCTTGTTTATATGCAGTATCAGTATGAAGCTGTTAAAGGTATTGATACTCTGGCAAAAATCAGAGCTGCTAAAGAAAATGAAGGTACTAAGGGTGAGCAAGGTGCTTTTCTTATGGATAAATATTTGCCGCAAAAGAAAAATGTGGCCTACAGCACATTATCAGACACTTTTGCGTTTGCCGATGAAGAACTCACAGATGAAGATTTAGAAGAGTTTTCTAAATATGAAAAAAGTATGTCCAATCGCGAAAATGTATTGGGCGGCAACTTTGAAACTCTTAAAGAAGCAAAAGGTTTTGAAACGGTTTTGGATGATAAAAAAGATGATCTTGCCAGTATGCAATTTTTGGAAGAAACCAATAAAGCACTGAAAGATGCATTGGTATATCACAATATGAAACAGATGTTGCCCGATTACAGAGGCACATTTAAAACTTTAAAACAAGCCGAGGAATATCACGATAAGACTGTGGAATATTTACAGGATTCCGGCGAATGTATAAAGGGATATTTGGAACCTCATTACAATAATCCTGCTAAAGTGTGGTTTGGTGAAGGGTGTGATTATTTTGACCAAGGAACCATATATTGTCACTATTCACCGGAAAAAGAAATAAATGACAGTGAGGAAAGCAAAGGTTTGTATGATGAGCTGTGTCCGGACAATCCTCAATATAAGTGTTTTATTCAAAAACTGGAAGAAAGCGATATGAATAAAGGTGTTGCCGGAGCTTTGTTAGCTTTTTATAATGAAGGCAAAACAGCTGATGCGTTGCAGGAAACTCAGACTTATCTCAAAGAGGGCGAACAGTCACCGGAAGTTGAAACAGAAAAAACTTCGGAAAAGTCATATACCGCTCAGGTTACCATAGAAGGCGGAGATGAGGTTTCCGGAGATAAAGAAACGTATGTTACCGGTCGTGATGATTCTGCGATGATGGGCAGGGATAACGCCAATGCCTCAGATGTGTTGCCGAGTGCCAGTTCGGTTCAAGCAAAAGCAAAGACTACTCGTGATGATCAGGAAGCCGATGAAAATATAAAAGATCCTAAGGCTGCCGAGAGTTTGGCCGATGAGACACGGAAAGGACACCTGATGAATTGGATATGGGGTGCTACTATGGCTAATGTCATTTCTGCCGATTTAGACAGTTCTTCTCCAAAATTCGGAACACGTAAAAATAAGTTTCCGTTATGGAATGACCAGAAAGAGTTTTATGACCAATATATTGACGGCAAATATGATAACATTTCTCAATATATGGAAAGAGCTCCGATGCCTGATGGTATTATGAGTGCTGCCGAGGCGATAAACGAAGTGTATAATTATCCTGAGATAGTTAAAGAAATAAAAGATGCGTTAGGCAATGTAACGGATACGATTACGGTGACTAAAGATGAACAGCAGGGATTTATAGCTGATGCTATAGAAGCTGTTAAGGATGATTTTAAGGATGTAAAAGACGAAACAAAAGAAACAATGGACAGCTTGATTGAAACGGAAACGGCTGAGCTTGAGGCGTTAAAAGCAGAACATAATGCCAAGATTAGTAAATTATTGGAAGAAAAAGAATTGCTTCAGAGCCGTTTGGGACAAACCAATAGGGATTTGGATGCCGCAAATCAGGCATTTAATAATGCCGGAGGAAAAATAGCTTCTTCAGTAAATACCGACAGAGCAACTAAGGAAAATGACGAAGCGAATAGAGAATTGCAGGCTAAGTACCGCAATCCGGTGGATTTATCCCAATCTCCGGCAAATAAGAAATTTGCGGGGATGAAGGCGGAAAGCGCAGAAAACAAAAAAGCTGCCGAAGCCGAACTTAAAGCCAAAGAAAAAGAAGCTCAAAACTTGGAAAAGAGTTCGGAAATGTTGGCTAAGTTGCTGAAGGCTAAAAAAGAAGAAATTGAAAAAGAACGCCGTCAGTTTGTTAAAAAATACAGCGAAGCCGAAGAAAATGCCCGCAACGGATTTAATGATAAGGTGGAAGCTTATCTGGAAGAAGGTGTCGTTCTGAAAGATGAAGATGTCACTGCTACTATTGAAAATGCAATAGTAAGAGCATCTGAGAAACTTTCCAAAGAGTTGTCAAGTCAGTATGGTACGGCGATTTCTATTGAACTGCCGACTGTAGCAGCAAGCGGAGCCGGACAAATGATTGCCTGTCTGCGTGAAAAAGCATCGCAAACTGCCAAAGATACGAAAGAGCAGGATATGAATTCGCTGAAAGCAAACGGCAAAATATATTATAATGAGTATGCGCCGGATGTTACGAATAAACACAACTCAATGATTAATAAAATGAAGAGTATAAGCGAATGTGCAATCGAAGGCGTACCTTCCGAACCTATAGCCGAAAAAGTTTTCGGAGATATGTGCGATTCCGTTAATTGTACTACTCCTGATTTAAGCAAAGACGAAAACGGTTTGATAAATTATTTTGTCGGTGCTTTGGGTGTAAGAGATGACTTGAAGGCTCCTACTCCGCCGGTAGCATTTTCATCGGCGCCGATGCGTGAAATTTTCCACTTTGATATTGCTGACTACGAAAGTATTGAGAAGTATTACGAAGATGATGAGCCGAAAAATCCGAGCAGTTCGGATATTACCATAACGGCAGAAGGTTTCTTGAAGTTGGGTGAGGATATGCAATCCGGTCAAAAAGAGGCACAACAGAAATTGGAAAATCAAGGCGAAGTGGCCGGAACATTCCCTGAAATATGGAAGTATGTATTGAGACGTCATACTTACGGTCAAAAACAATTTGATCTAAAGAGGCTGTTGGGCAGTAAGGAATTAGGTGATGATGTTCGCGGTAATCCGGATAAGAGTTATTTGCGTTCAGGCAGTTTCCCTTGTTATATTGATAACAATGTAATTGATGCTTCGGCGGTGGTTAAATTGGTAGGTTTCAGACTTGTCCCGAATAATTTCAGCTATTCGATAAACAGTACGCCGGATAAGGATTTGTATACTAAAGTTCCGTGTAAAGGGTTGTTGATTAAAAAAGGAAGAGTGTTTGATTTTACGGCTGACGGAAGTCCACCTAACGGCGTACCTGTAAACGGTGAAGGAAGTATCAGCGAAACCAGTGAATTAGGAACTATTTTAGGATATGTTCCTGACGCAAACAATAATATAGTGCGAGTTCTATTCGGTCACGGAATACCTACGGATATGAGCAAGGCTCCGCGTAAGCTGACATTTAATTCTACGCTGCAAAAAGCTGTGAATATTATTTCCGAAACGGAAGAATTAGGCGAAGATAAAAGTAAAGATGCGGTATTCTATATGGCTAACCGCACCTTGCTTGACCGCAATCAGTTCGGTGATTATTTAAATCAGGTAGAGCAAGAAGCTATAGCGCGTGAATCTTTGGCGAAAATTCAAAACCAGATAGATGAGATATTGACAAATCTGCAAGATGTTTTTTACGGCACCGGTATTGTTATATCTGATGAGTTTAATTTACTGAATGATGATGATTATAAAGAGGCTGCCGAGGCTTTGGATGAACAAAAGCAAATATATCTTAACAGAGCCGAAACGGAAATTCAAAAAGTTAAGGGTGTTTCCGAGACGGTAAAAAACAAGACGGAAACGCTTTTGAAGACCATTGCCGTTTTACGTGCGGATAGCGATGAAATTATTCATTTGAACGGCGGTGAGGATATAAATCAGGTTAAGTCCAGAATAGCCAATCAGAGTGCTGATAATTCGGTCGGAGATGAATATGAAAAAATGGGTGACGAAGCTCATCTGCGCCGGATAAGAGATTTACAGCCTCCTTTCTGTGAAGTTCATCCTTATAAATAAAGGTAGGTAAATTGGTTGAATTAGGCAGAATAGAAGTAAAAAAGAAATTGATAGCCGGAAACTATCCTTCTCAGAGGCAGAATGATAGTCAGGTTCAGTTTTTATCAGAACTCAGTGAGGCCGATAGATCATCAAAAGAAGTCTATTTTCGTTGGTTATCTCGTTTGGTTATGCTCTGTGCCGTTGTGTCATTAAGTTTCTTTTTGAGCTCGTCATTGGTAATATTCAGATTGGCTCCGGAGATTATTGTGGAGCCATTGCTGCTGATAAGGCAAAATGATTCGGAAAGTATGGTGAGATATGAGCCGATTACTACTAAGATGCCGTCAATTCGCCAATTTACGGAGATGTTTATAAGACAATATGTTATTATGCGTAATACGGTTATTAATGATGAACAAGAGATGCGTACGCGCTGGGGACCCGGAGGAATTGTCCATTATTTATCAATGCCGGATGTGTATGCTGATTTTGTGGGCTTAAATGCGGAATCCGTCAATAATATGTTTGATGACGGATATTCCAGTGAAGTTCGGATAAATGAACTGGAAAAAGAGGAAACAAGTCCGGCGTGGTCAGTGATATTTACGGTTTACAACTTATCTAAAGATCGCAGCAGCAGCGGATCGCTCACTCTTAAAACGCAGCGATATAAAGCATCCATAACTCCTAAATTTATTCCTGAACGCAGTATGTACAGAGCACGTTTGATTAATCCGCTCGGCTTTACGGTTATAAAATATAATCAGAGCGAGATAAGAGAGTAATTTGTTTAATTTATTTTAATCTTTTTATTTTATTATATCACCCAAAGGGGTATCTTTGCCTTTCGTCGTAGTGTGTAAAAGCGGGGGAAATCCTTTAGTGTAGGCACTTCTGCACGGTTAAATAAAAAAAATGAAAGAAATGAAAAATGTATAAAAAAATTTTGATTTTTGTTGCTTTTTTAATTTTATCAGCCTGTAGTTTATTCGGTTCTTATTATGAACCTGAAGCTGTGGGTATAGGTAAAGATATAAACGAGTTGAAGTTATCTCCTTGTGCTTGTATGCAGATTGAGTTAATAAAAGAAGTTCCGGATTGGTTTTGGGAAACAATTTAATTTAGGGAAAAGAAATGGCGGATCAACTCGGTATAAACAGTACGCAACAGCGGCTTATCGGTTCGGAACAAACCAGAAGCGCTATGGCACAGCGTTCTCAGGTAAATCAACATTTGAATCATAGTGAAGATTCATTTGTGGTAAATGCCAGTGAAAAAAGATATTTATGGACAGCTCGTGCTTTTGCCGTAGTTACCGCTATAAGCATTTGCTGCAATCTGCTGTTATTACTGACGGTGGCGAATATTTTGCCTCTTTATCGTGTTGAGCCGTATTTGTTGACATTATCTAATAAAGAAGAGCAAGTGTACCGAATTGTTCCTTACAGTAAAGATATGGAATCGCAAAAGTCTATAACGGAGACGTTTGTGAGACAGTATATTTTATTACGTACCACATTGCTGCCGGATATTGAAGAAATGCAATCTCGTTGGCAAAACGGCGGCGATTTGCAAGAAATGTCTTCTCCGATTGTTTATCAAGATTTCCTGAAAATTACCGGTAACAAGTTTATGCAAAGAATGAAACAAGATGGTTTAACCAGCAATGTAAAGATTATTACGGTAAATGAAATTGAAGATGCTTTATGGCAAGTAGTATACAGTGTTGATTATTATTTACCTTCTTCATATACGCCGAAAACCATTAAATACAGGGCGACAATGAAGATACAATATGTACCGAGACGAGTCCAATATAAAGAAAGATTGAAAAATCCGGTTGGTTTTAAGGTTATACAGTATGGCGCTAAACAAATAAAAGACTAGTATTGAGGAATGTGCAATGAAAGTAAATTTGAAAAATTTGGCAGTTATCTTGACCGGCGTATTATTTACAGGTCAGGTTTCTGCACAATTGTTGGATAGCAGCAGTTTGGATCAGTCTGCTGATCAGGCGCAAGGCAATTATCAACAGATGAATATGAGTTATGCCGGTTTCAGTTCTCTGGGGATGATTCAAAGTGCGTGGCAGGATCCGTTGCAAAATTTAGGAGAAGGGCAGAGTAAGCCGGCATATTCTAAATATTATTGGTCACCGGATTTGGTTTTACCGATTCGTCTGAGAGAAGGAATGATGACTTTGGTTAATTTTCCGGAATGGGAATTATTGGAAGATGTATATATAGGCGATACTCGGTCATTTAATGGTAGTATATCCGGTCCTAATACTCTTTTACTCTTTCCGGCAGACGGAGCGGCCGTAGGCGTTGATACTAATATTGTGGTATTTGGTCGCTCAGGTAATAAATATGTGTTTTACTTAAGAAGCGAAGGTGTAAATACCGAAAAATTGACGAACTCAATCATAGATATTGATGTTGTCGGTGATACCGACACATCGGGAGGTTCTCCCAGTAGCAGCTCGGGGATGGTACTAGGAGGAGGTGGTTCATCATCTCACGTAAATGCGAACAGATACAGAGGCAACGGTGCAAAATCAGTGGATTCGACTTTTACCAAACGTTTCCTTAAAGAAGATTGGTTGAAGAGTATTCCGCTTGATCCGACAAAATTCAAATTTGATATCGAAATATATGTTCCTAACCCTGATGATGTGGTGATTGCACCGGAAAGAGTATGGCACGATGATATATTCACTTATATTGATTTGGGTGAAAAAGCGTTGAATATGATTCAGCGTCCGATAGTAACATTGATAATAGAACGCTCGGAAACTCCGGTAGGCTTTAGAACAAAGGGACCGAATAATCGTCTGATTATTGTTGAAGGCGTCGGTGATATGGTTATGCGCAGCGGTAAACGAATGGTTTGTCTTAAAATGCGTCGTTCCGATGATGACGGTTTACAGTATGTAACTTATGCGGATACTTCTGATGAGTGGGATATCGGACCGAAAATTCCGGGAGTAACCGGAGGTTCCGGTAAAAATAGCTCGGCCGAAAAAGGTAATAATGCGGAAAAAGTCAATAATGTATATGGTCAAGGTCAAAATGGAGCCGCTCAATCGGGCGCTTCATCGGAAGAAGTTCTGAAGTTTAATCCGGACGGAACCATATCTCGTCCGGGATACGGCGGGGTTTATGTTCCTAACGGAGTACCGGGAGGCTCATTGGGAGATATTGATTGCAGTAATATGTACCATATTGATAGGACAAATGGCGGTAATATGCAAAATCCGTATCCGCAGTATAAATATGGCAGCGGTTTCAATGGTCAGAACGGAGAAAGTTTATCTATAGAACTGGGAACGGACAGTAATGTAGGTAATTTGGAATTGTTGTGGAAGGATTTGTCCGGTCGCTATGGTACGGTTTTAAGCGGGTATGAGCCGTTTTATTCAGTGGACGCACCGGCTGACGGTCAGGGAAAGGAATTGTTCCATTTGAGAGTGGGACCGGTTAAAAATTTGGAGACCGGAGATTCTGTATGCAGTCAACTTGGACGCAGCGGGGTATTTTGTAGTGTAGTAAGGGTGCAATAGAAACCAATGAGTAAAGAAGCGTTAACACATTCGGACAGATATGTTCGCAAAACAAACCGGATAATTCTGATTATCGGATTTATAGCGCTGTGCGTATTTTTGTTCGGATTGTTGCTTCTCGGCTCTGAACCGGAAGAAGAGCAGCCTCATTATGAAATAGAACGTTCAATAGAAGATGAGTCCAACTTTGGCACCACTTCTGAAATAAATAATGAAGCCGAAGTTGTTTTTGATAATATAGATACTACCGAAAGTCCGATTACGCTGACGCCGAATCCTATTAATATAGGACAGGTCGTTTTGGGTAATGAAGCTAGCAATGTATTAACAATCGGAACTAACGGAAAACGTTCAATCAAGATTATTTCCGTGGAATTAGAGGATGCTCCTTTTGAAGGATTCACATTCGGTACCAATTGTGAAGATAAAATATTAATGGGCAAAATAACTTGTACCGTTACGATGAAATGGACACCGACCATTGCTGAAAATGTTCAGAACAATTTCAAAATTATATGGCACGAGACTAATGTCAGCGATGATAGCGCAAAACACGATGAAGTTCCGGTTTTCGGTAATGCGGTAAGTAAAGAGGATTGTAATTTCTGCGATACAAGCGGTGTCGGTACCGGAGGAGACAGCGGCCGTAAGATGGAACTTGATAATATCAGCGGTAAAACCAGATATGCGGTCGGTCCGGATGGTAAGGTAATCGGTGTTGTCGGAGAGGACGGAATTGTTCGTGATGCCAACGGTAATGAAATTGGCAGAGTAAATGCAGACGGTATGGTTGTCGATAAAGACGGAAACATTATAGGCGTTGCTTCAAACGGTAAGCTGGTTTTGGATGAAAACGGCAATGTTATAGGATATGTTGACGAGGACGGTGTTGCTCGTGATAATGAAGGCAATGTAATAGGAACTATGCTTGCCGACGGTACGGTTGTGGATGCCAACGGCAAGATTTTAGGCAAAGCTGTCGAATACGGGTATGTTTATGACGATAACGGAAATATTGTCGGTAGAGTTATGGCAGACGGTTCCGTCATAGATTTGGACGGTAATATTATAGGAAAAGTCGATAAAGACGGTAATGTTGTTGATGAAAACGGTATGGTTATCGGTCACGTTGCCAAATCCGGCGAAGTAGCCCTTGATGCGGACGGAAATCAATTGGGTATTGTTATGCCTAACGGCGACGTTGTTGATGAAAACGGTGATATTGTCGGCAGAATACTGGAGGACGGTTCGGTGGTAACGTCACAATACATAGGTAAGCGCGGTTCTACAGCCAGAATGGCGGTTGATAAAGACGGCAATATTATCGGTTATATTGACGAGAACGGAAATGTGCGTGATTTCAGAGGTAACATTGTAGGTGTTGTTGATAAAGACGGCAACGTTGTGGATACGCAAGGCAATGTTATCGGTAAAGTAAGTGATGAATGGCGTGATTTAGCTCTTGATGCCAACGGTAATGTAATAGGATACATTGATAAAGAAGGTATGGTGCATAATGATAAGGGAGAAATTGTCGGTTATGTTGATGAAAGCGGTAATATCATCGGTAACAGTGATGTTTTGACGTCCGGTCTTAAAGTTGACGGTAATGGTAATGTTTTGGATGCTGACGGTAATGTTGCCGGAAAAGTTTTGGAAGACGGCACTGTGGTTGATATGAACGGTAACGTGATAGGTAAAGTTGCTAGAAATGCTCATCTGGCAGTAGATGAAAACGGCAATGTGATAGGTTATGTTGATGAAAACGGCATTGTTCGTGATATGGACGGCAATGTGATAGGTAAGAAGAAAAATGCTCATTTGGCGGTGGATGCCAACGGCAATGTGATAGGTTACGTTGATGAAGACGGTACGGTTTACGATAATGAAGGTAATGTAATTGGTAAAAACAAGAATGTAAATTTGGCATTGGATGCCAACGGCAATGTGATAGGTTACGTTGATGAAGACGGTACGGTTTACGATAATGAAGGTAATGTAATTGGTAAAGTTGATGCCGATGGTAATATTGTGGACAGTAACGGAAATATAATCGGTAAAAAAGGTGAAAAAGCCGATATACTTGTCGATGAAAACGGACGTGTTATAGGGCGTAAAGGTGAAAAAGCAGATTTGCTGGTTGATGAAAACGGAAAAGTTATCGGTCATCAGGGAATTGCTGCCAATATAGCCGTTGATAAAGACGGAAAAGTGCTCGGTATCGTTGATGACAGCGGTAATGTTCTTGATGCCAACGGTAATATTGTCGGTAAAGTTTTAGATAACGGTACGGTTGTGGATTTAGAGGGAGAGGTAATCGGTCACGTTGATGAACTCGGTAATGTTGTCACCAAAGAAATGGAAGAGGATTCCAAACAAATAGGTAATGTCGGTAAAGAAGCTTATTTGGCAATGGATGAGAACGGCAATGTAATCGGGTATATTGATGAAAACGGTAATGTTATTGATGAAAACGGCAACATAATAGGCCGCGTTGATGAAAACGGTAATGTTGTTGATTCAAACGGCAACATTATCGGCAGAAGAGGCAAAAAAGTAAGTTTAGCCGTTGGTAAAGATGGTAAAATTATAGGTTATGTTGATGAGAAGGGAATAGTTCGTAATAAAAACGGCAAAATTGTCGGAATAGCAGATGTTAAAGGTAATATTCGTTCTTTCGGAGTGAAAGTTATAGGTTCCGTTTTGCCTCGCAGTATGATACCGATAACGCCGGCGGGGACCGTTTTGGGAACCGTGAACAACAGGGGTGAAGTTATTAATCAACAAAAAGTAGTCGGGAAAATGAGACCGGACGGATTGGTTACGGATGTTTCAGGCAGTAAAATTTTAGCTCGAGGCGTTAATCCGGGGTATATCGTAAATTGGGGCTGTGATTACAGCAGTAAATTGGATAAGGACGGCATAATTCGTCGTGACGGAGCGGAAACCGATAACAGAATTTATGCCGATGGAACCGTGTGGACGGCAGACGGGTATTTTGCCGGCAATGTTATGATGACAGGAAGTGTTTACGATAATGAGTGTAATTACATAGGTGAGGCTTCTGCAGACGGATATGTCAGAGATATCGATAATAATGAAGTAGGCTGCTTAAATCCTGACGGTACGGTTTTGGATTTGGAAGAACCTAAAATCAAGGGGCATTTAGTTAAGACGAAAGCGGTGTTATCCGGTCGTAATTGGCAACCGATGGGAATTTTGGAACAAGATGGCTCATTGCGCAGTGATACCGGAGAAATGATAGGATGTGTCGATAATTACGGTGATGTTTATGATGAAAATAAAACATATATAGGAACAACTTCACAAGCCAAGTACGCATTTGGATTTAACGGTAAATATCTGGGAACTTTTGATGAACACGGTGAAATTAAACTGCTCGGATATGATAATCCGCACGTTATTTTGGGAGATTTGATAGCCGACAGCAAACAAAGAGTTATCGGCTATGCGGCGCCTGAAGTAGGAGTTTTGGTTGACACCGAGGGTAAAAAAATGGGACATCTGTTTCCTGACGGTAACGTGTACGATGAAAATGGTGCGGTAGTAGATAAGTTTAACGGTGGCAGAATAGGATACTATAACGGCAAAATAGGTAAGTTTGTAAAACCGGTAACGGTTGTTGATGCCGATGGTAATCCTGTCGGACGTGTTAATTATGATTTACGCGTGATTGATTTTAAAGGTGCCGTTATGGGGAAAGTTAACTCTAAGGGGCAGATGTTTGACGAGCAAGGTCGTCTGATAGGCGGAGTTATAAAACAGGGCGGCGTGCGCGGGTATACAGGCGCTTATCTCGGATATGTGATTTCTTCGGGAGCCGTTGTTGAATCCGAAACAATTGAAGATAGCAACGGGAATAAATACGCTAAAGGTCAGGTTACCGGAAATGTTACTCCTGACGGTCATATAGTAAGAGATAAAAAAGTAGTCGGAGAGGTATTACCATACGGAATTATGGTTAATGTATTCGGCAATCAGGTAGGAATATCAAATACGCAGGGCTTGGTTGTCTCTCCGGACGGACGTTCAATTGCAGTACTTCTGCCGGGAGGAGGTAACAGCAATAATTATGTTGCTTTGCAAACAGGCGCAGTTATTGATTATTCGGGAGAAATTATAGGAGTGGCGTTGCCTACGGGAGAATTTATGGATACTCGTCATTTGGTATCCGGTCGTGTATTGGCTGACGGAAAAGTAATCAGTAATGACGGAAACTTTTTAGGCGAAGTTGTCAGCGGAGATATAGTGATAGGAAATGATGATAAATTTAAGGGACACGTCGGTTTAGATGGAATCATTACATATTCAGACAGAGAAGTCGGGCGTATCTTGACTGACGGACTGGCGGTGGATAAGCAAGGTAATATCCTCGGTCGTGTTTATACCATCGGTAATAACATTATTTCAAATAAGGGTAAATATATCGGTAGACTTGGAGCAAACGGAAAAGTTATTGCTGACGGAAATCAGGAAGTAGGCTATTTAAAAAGTAACGGATCTTTTGTTGATGTTGATAAAAATGTTTCCGGCTACAGTTTACCGGAAGTGGCGAGAAATCGGAGGAACTGAGATATGGTACGAACTACAAAATATATTAAATCGGTATTCTTATCATTGTTGGTTCTGATGTTGCCGACAAAGGCAAAGTCTACGGAAATTACGGCTATAGATTTTTTAGGCAATCCTATAGGGCAGGTAATTTCCACCGGTATGGTTATAAGTTCTGACGGTCAAAATGTAGGCTCAATAACCGCAGACAGCTTGATTATTAATGCGGACGGAGCCGTTATCGGCGGTGTTGTACCGCAAGGTGTAGTCATAGGCAATGATAATCGCTTTTTAGGAAAGGTATACTCTGACGGTATTGTTCGCAGTTTTAGCGGCAAAGAAGTCGGGAAGGCTTTGCCTAACGGATTGGTTATTGATGACGGAGGAAATTTAATCGGTTCCGTACTATATCCGGGTTTGGTATATTCTCCTGACGGCAATACAATAGGTCGTTTCACGGGGAGCGGAATTTACACTAATTTGGACGGTCAGAGAATAGGTTTTGTATCGGCTAACGGATATGCGTATAAAAAATTAGGTGAAGAACACGTTTTGGACGGTCGTTTGATTTCTTCCAGAATGGTTGTTTCAAATGAAGGAAAGTTTATCGGCAGTGTCGCACCAACCGGCAGAGTTATGGATTTTGACGGAAAGGATATAGGTTCGCTTCACGCTAACGGTTTTGCCTATAACAATGCCGGCAAGATTATCGGCGGTTTGGTTACTACAAAATATGCATTCAACCAGACGGGCAAATATGTGGGAATTGTCACATACAACGGCGAAGTTAAGAGCGGCGAAACAACGGTCGGTTATTATCGTCCGGACGGTAATATAGTCAATTCAAACGGTGAAGTATTCGGTTATGCGATAGATATTGCAGCTACGGCGAATGATAACTACGGACAATATCTGGGTTATTTGATTCCAAACGGACAGATTGTCAGAGGTAATGAAGTTGTCGGTATATTGGGTGCTCACGGTTATGTATATGACAAAGAAGGTAAAAAAATCGGCAGTATTACGGTTTCCGGAGTTGTTTACGATGCCTTAGCCAAATTTAGAGGTCAAGCGCTTAAGAGCGGTGAGGTTGTATCGGTCAACGGCAGTTTAATAGGATATATGAAAGGCAATAAGGCATTTGATGCTAACGGAACATTAATCGGCGGCGTACTTGAAGGAAATGTGGCCTACAGGGACAATAATGTAGCATTAGGAGCCGTAAATATAGATGCTTCCGTTAAATCGGGTTCTGAGAAGGCAAAGGTGTCACCGTTCAGTTATGTTTTCGATAAAGATGGTAAAATCATCGGCGGAAATTATAAAATGGACGCTATATACAGTGTAAACGGGTTGATGTATTCGTATATTAATCCTAACGGTGAATTGTACCGCGTCATCAGTGATACCAAACTCACGCAGAATGGTATTTTATATAATAAGAAAGGTTATTTGGGTTCGGTTTTAAATCCGTTGTATATTGAAGAATTTAACGGAGACAGTTTGGGAAGAATTACGCAAGGTAATATAGTTCTCAATAATAAAGGTGAAATTGCATATAAAGTTTTGCCAAGCGGTTATGTGGTTGAAACTAAAGATGTTAATTCATCAACAATGGCTCCGATTAAGGGATTTTACAGTAATAAAATAATAGCACTGAGTACCGGTGGTGATTTGATAGGTTACGCCGACACCGACGGCTCTGTAATTGATTTGAATAATAAAATATACGGTCGGGTGGTATATAATGATTATGTGCAGGATAATAACAATATAATAAGCGGTAAAATGGTACCGTTTGCATCGGTTGTGAATGAAAAGTGCAGTTCAATAGGCATTATCAATGGTAGAGGTGATATTATCAACGGCAGAGATGTAATTATCGGACATTTAATGCCGAATGGACAGGCTGTATCTGACGTAGGAAGTTATATAGGATATTCGGTGTTTTATAATGGCTTGATTGATTATGACGGTAATTTTTCCGGTACGGTAAATTCGGGAACGGGCATTGATTCTTCAGGAAAAATATTGGGTTGCGTCAATAAGAAAGGTCAAGTGGAAGACGCCGACAATAAGATACGTTATGGTGTGATTATTCCTTCTCCGGTGATAGATTTTGAGAATAATATCATAGGCAATGTTGTTGCCAATGGTGAAATCGTTAACGGTAAAGATCAGATTATAGGTTATATTCAGCCTGACGGGAATGCAGTTTCCAAAACCAAGAAAAATTTGGGAAATGCGATGCGTTATAAAGTTGCTTTCGATAACGATAACATATTTTTGGGTATGGTGCAAAATTCCGGTCAGGTTATGAACAGCGAAGGCAAAAATGTCGGACAGGTGTATTTTGACGGTAGCGTTTATAAGAACGGTAATCAAATAGGCTATGCACTATATGATTTCTATGTTTATGACGAGAATTTTGTTACGTATGGATATTTGACCAAAGACGGTACGGTTTTGAGTGTTGTCGGCAGTAAATTGGGGCAAATGGACAGAGGTTTTGTGTTAGATAGGAAAAATCAGGTTGTTGCCAGAGGAAATCGCGATTACATCGTCCGCGATTTGAGTAATAATGTGGTAGGTGAATTGCAACTTGATGGTACGGTTATTAATACAAACGGTCAAAATATAGGTTATTTGTCTGAAGCCGGAACAATCCGTGATGCCAACGGAAATGAAATTGCCAGAGCTACTCCTTTCCAATATTATGTTATCGGAGAAAGAAGCGAAGCACCCGTTTTGGAAGAATCCGGAAAAAGATCGGGGTTCGAACCTGATTACGGCGGAAAAGTCAGAATTAATGAAATCCCGTCCGGTGAAAAGGGTAAAAAGACTTCGGTAGATGATAAAACAAAAGAACCGCAGGTTCAGCGAAAATTCGGTGACAGAGTGGTAGGCATAGCCCTAAATCCTGACGGAGATATCATAGGCAATATTTATGAGGATGACAGTGTTAAAGATGATGACGGTAATCAAATAGGTTTCCGTACTCCGGACGGTGTTATCGTTGATATGAACTATTCTCCGATAGGGCTGGAAGAAGTTAAACATACTAATATCGGCGAAATGTTTATTCCTGAAAATGCATTCGGAAACGGAAATGCTTACGGTATAGGTAACCAACCTACAAACTTGGGACCGGGAGGCGGATACGGTCAGGGAGAGCGTTATGACCCGCACAGAGCCAACGCGTTAGCTCAATTACAAGCAGCGCGCCGCAGTAATATAGCACACGGTCAGATTCATAGGGATGAAAGTAAAATAAAAGTGTCCAGTTTTACCGGATATGAAGAAAACGGTTGGCCTAACAGTCCTCAAGGTGCTATATCAAGCTGGCGTGTTGATATGAGTGAGATGATTCTTGAGGATAAGCCTATTCCTGCAGTTTTGGCTCGTTCAGTATATGCCGGAGAGGATTTCAGTGCCGGTATTCCGCTTACGGCGATAGTTGAACGAAATGTTTATGCCGAAGAAGGACGTAATATTATAATACCTGCCGGCTCAAGAGTGATAGGAGATCTTGCCGGCGAAGGAGATAGCGGAGGTAACAGCGGCGGAGCTGTTAAAATAGCTATCAGCTGGAGGCGTTTAATCCGTCCGGATGGTTCTCAATTTGCCATAGGAGGGTCTACAACGGCGGATGCGCAGGGACGTGCCGGTGCCATCGGATATCTGGATGAACAATTGCTAAAAAAATACTCTATGCCGTTGCTGACCAGTATGTTGCAGAATGCGACCGCATATATTATGGCTTCCGGGAGCGGTTCTACCAATACCGATACAAGTTCGACGACCGATGCCAGAAGTGCAGCAGCTGAAGATGCGCGCAGAAATTTCATCAGTCAAATGGATCAAATTTTCCAAGAAATATTGCAGAAAAAAGCTGATATTAAAGCTATTACTTACATTCCGGCCGGTACCAGAATCATAATTTTTCCTAAACAAGATTTGTGGCTCAATAGTGAAGAGCGCGATAAAAAACGCGGTAATGACGGCGGCGGTTCCGGATATAGTGAGAAAGGTTTGGCCAGTCATAATCCTGAACAGGAAATGGGTACCAGCGTAACGTACAGCGGTAATTATCAGGAAAACGTTACGCCTGTATCAGGTAATAAGTCCGGTTCGCAGCAGATAAGTACGGGACGCGGTCCGACCGGATACAATCCGCCGCCATCAACAGGTTCAACAACCCAACCGCCGGTAGTGCCTGAATCCAGCTCGGGCGGTTCTGACGGCGTACCGGAATTAATATAGGAGAGGAAATATGAGTGACTTTTCAGTGTTAGAATCAGTATTAAGACCTTTATCCTATTGGTATACGCAAGATAATTTGGAAGAGGTTGCTATTAATCGTGCCGGCCAGATTTGGCTTCGAATGCGCGGTAAGCGAGCCTATCCTTGGGTTATGTATAAAGATGAGAAGCTGTCAAAAGAATATCTCACTGATTTGCTTTATATCATTGCAAATACGTATGAGATAAATTTTGATCCGCTTCAGGGTTCTCCGTTGGTATATGCTACCATTCCGGGAGACCACCGATTTTCCGCAATCTGCGGCAAAAACATTATGTATGACGAAGAAGACTTAACCGGAGGTATTGCTTTGGCTATTCGTCTTCACTCCGATAACGTAGCGTTTGGGCTGGGAGATTACGGAATGAAACAGGGACAAGCATTGCAAAAGCTTAATCCGCTTAAAGATATTAAGGTTCCGGATGATGCTTATGAACGTTTGCTCCTGTATATAAAGCGAGGCGAACACATTTTGGTTAGCGGCGCAACATCAACCGGTAAAACCACTTTTTTGAATAATTTGCTGAAGATTTTAGACATTCATAAACGAATTATTACGGTTGAAGATACTCGTGAGTTGATTGTTCCGCATCCAAATCGTGTTCACCTCGTGATGTCACGTACCGAACAAACCAATGCGATTGACTATTCAAAAATTATCGACTTGGTGGTGCGTTTTACTCCTGATGCCATCATCGGCGGTGAGATTTCAACGAGTAACGCCAGCGGTATATGGCAGCTTATGGGTTCCGGTCACGACAATTGCTTTGCTACCATCCACGCTGAAAGTTCACAAGAAGCGTATTTGCAATTTATTAAGCGTATTATGGCATCTACAAACGGTGCGGTGAATGTTGAACAAACTTTGGATGAAATGAAGCGTAAATTACACGTAGTGCAGATTCACCGTTTAGGTAACCAACGTGCTATTACCGAAGTGACGTAAGATGCTTATTGAAATAAGCTGCAAATTTCGGCTTTTAATATATCAAGACCGATTTTCTTTTCCGAACTGGTTGTTATAATACCGGGCAATGCGGCAGCGTGTTTAGATATTTTCTGAGCTGTTTGTTCGATTGTCTTTTTCAGTTCTTCAGCGGATATTTTATCGGTTTTGGTCAGTACAATCTGATATGATACGGCAGATACGTCAAGCATCTTCATAATTTCCAAGTCTTCATCTTTAATACCGTGACGAGAATCAATAAGCAAAAACACGCGCCTTAAATTAGGACGTCCCCGCAAATAGGTTTTCAATACGGTTTGCCATTGCCTGACCATTTTTTCCGGTGCTTTGGCATAACCATACCCCGGTAAATCCACCAAATAAAGTTTGTTATCAAAATTGAAAAAGTTGAGTTGTTGAGTTCTACCGGGAGTAGATGAAGTTTTAGCCAATTTTCTTTGGTTGAATAGGGCATTAATCAAACTTGATTTTCCCACATTGGAACGTCCGGCAAATGCAATCTCATCCAAATATGCGTCAGGCAATTGCTCTAAATGCGCCACGCTTAACATAAATTCGCAAGGCCTTAAGAATTGCGCTTCTGCCGCTTTAACGGCTCTATTGTCAAATTTATCGCTCATTGCACTCCGTTTTTACGCATAATTACTTTTTGCTGTATCAAAGAGAGAACATTATTAAGCGTCCAATAAATTACTAAACCGACGGCAAAATGGGCAAACATTAAGGTAAAGACAATCGGCATTAACATAAACATTCTGGCTTGATCTTTATTTGCCGGTTTCGGATTAAGTTTATTTTGCAATAACATAGTTAAACCGTAAATCAACGGCCATACACCGATATCCAACAATGACGGAATGTAAGGAATATGCGACCACACTGATATGGTAAGCGGATCCGGAGCCGATAAATCTTTAACCCAACCGATAAAAGGAGCGTGACGGATTTCAATGGCAATATTCAATACTTTATATAAGGAGAAGAATATCGGAATTTGAATAAACAGCGGCAAGCAACCGGACGCCGGATTAACTTTCTCTTTTTGATAAAGAGCCATTGTGGCGCGTTGCAGAGCAGCCTTATCGTTTTTATACATTTCCTGTATAGCCATAATTTTCGGCTGAATTTTCTTCATTTTTGACATACTTTCGTATGATTTATTGGCAATCGGGAACATCATTAATCTTAAGAAAGCGGCAAACAGCAAAATTGCCCAACCCATATTACCGATAAGACCATACAAAAAGTCTAAAATATAAAAGAACGGTTTGGTAATAAAGTAGTACCAGCCGAAATCGATATTTAAATCAAACTTTTTGATTGAAGAGGAATATTTATCCAATAATTTAATTTCTTTGGCTCCTGCGTATAAGTCAGAAGTAAATGAAGCGGAACTTCCGGCTTGAACCTGTATAGGCAATCCTTTGAAATCAAGTTGAAATGTATTGTCCTTTATTTTACGCAGATTGATTTTAAGCTTTGCCGCATTGTTAAATACGAAAGAGCTGAACCAATATTTGTCGTTAAAGGAAATCCAACCTCCGTTTGCCTCATAGTTTTCACCTTTTTCATCAATTTTGGCGTATTGAACTTCTTTTAAGTCATCGTTAACGATACCGGTAAAACCTTCGTGAACCACGCTGCGGCTCATATTTTCCGGATTAATCTGTTTACTTAGCAATCCGTAAGGAAATATAGTTATGGCTTTTTCCGAGTTGTTCTCCACGCTTTGCTTCAAACTGAATAAATAATTTTCATCCATTGAGATTTGATTGATAAATTTAATTCCTTGTCCGTTATCCCATTCCAAAGTCACCGGAGTTTGCGGCGTAAGTTTTTGATTGCCGATTACATTCCAAACTGTATTGGCATCAGGCAAAATAAGCGTTGTATCTCCGGAAAGCCAACCGTATTCGGCAAAATAAGAGTCTTGAGTTTTAGCCGGATTAAATAATACGACATTTGCACTGTTAACATCTAAAGTTTGTTTATATTTTAAAAGTGATAGATTATCAAATCGTGCACCTTTAAGCCGAATGCTGCCTTCAAGCACTTCATTCTTAAGAGGTAAGCGCTCATCTTGCTGCAAAACTTCATCGGCATTGGTATAGATAACTTGAGCAGTTTCATCAGTATCGGCAGATATTGCGGTTTCCTCAGCTTTAGTTTCTTCACCGGTTGTTATTTGCTCCGGATTTTCTTTAGGGAAAAAGTAATTTACCCCCAAAACAACAAATACCGACAATATTACGGCAGTACAAAAACTTTTTAAATCATCACTCATAGACAACTCTCTTTTTTCAGTTAAAACATTATTCTTCTAAATTAAATTGATGCTAAAATCAAGATAATATAATCACTTATGCTTTATTTCTTTCTTCGGTACCGGATCATATCCCGAACCGCCCCACGGATGGCAGCGAAGTATTCGTTTGGTGCCGAGCCATATACCTTTAATAATCCCGTGGATTTGAATCGCCTCTATCATATACTGCGAACAAGTCGGGCGGTAACGGCAGCTTCCGGGGCAAAGCGGCGATATAAAATATTGGTAGAATCTAATCGGCAGAATCAGCAACTTTTTCATCGGAAATATTTTCTTGTTTAATTTCTTTGTTAATTTTTTTGAAAGCACGGATAATATCGGTTCTTAAATTTTCAAACGGACAACAAGCCGTGCTGTAACGTCCGACCAACACATAATCTACATTGTTGAGGGCGTATTTGCCGTATATTTCACGCACTACGGCGCGCAAACGACGTTTGGTTCGATTGCGGACATTAGCTTTTCCTAAGCGTTTAGTAGCGGTAAAGCCGATTCGCGCCGGATGTTCTGCTCCGGATAGGGGACGAGCCGCCTGCAACATTACGTTATGAAAGATAACGGTAAGGTCTTTGGCGGCTCTTAAGAAATCTCTTCTTTTTTTTAGAATCAGAAATTCATTCATACTAAGTCGTAACACAAATTAAGCAGAAATTCTTTTACGACCTCTTGCTCTGCGTGCAGACAAAACTTTACGTCCGGCAACGGTTGCCATACGGGCTCTGAAGCCGTGGCGGCGTGCGCGAACCAATTTACTAGGTTGATATGTTCTTTTCATTTTAAAATCTCCGGTTATTATTAGTTATTTAAATCCGCCAAAAGCGGACTCTCGGTTTATTTTTCAAAATCCTTATAGCGATATATTTTTGATAAGTCAACAAAAAAATACCGCTTGTTTAAGGCAAGCGGTATCAAGGAGTTAAAAAATAAATATTATCTTCTGTCGCCCATAATGCGGAGCAAATACATAAACAGATTAATAAAGTCCAAATATAAGCTCAACGCACCGGATACAGCCATCTTGCCGGCGGCTTCATCGGAACCGCGGGTAGAATAATAAAGGTCTTTCATTCTTTGGGTATCATAGGCAGTTAAACCGACAAAAATTGCCACGCCGATGTAAGATAATGCCCAATATATAGCCGGACTCTGCATAAATATGTTAACGATTGAAGCAATAATCAGTCCGATTAATCCCATAAATAAAAAGCTACCCAATTTGGTTAAATCACGTTTGGTTGTGTATCCGTAAAGGCTCATTGCTCCGAATGTGGCAGCAGTAATAAGAAATACTCTGGTCATACTGGCTGCGGTATAAAGTAAGAATATCGATGCCAACGAAGCGCCCATAACCGCGGAGAATGCCCAAAACATTAGTTGCACCGCACCCAGACTTTTATTGTTTGCCACATAACTGAAAGCAAAAATCATAATCAGCGGAGCAAATGCAACCAACCATCCTAAGCCTGACATAGTAACAGAGCTATTCTGCGTGTCAATATTGTAAAACAGAGTAATCAAACCGGTATTGGCAACCAACCAAGCTACTGCAGCGGTCAAAATTAAACCGGCTCCCATATAATTAAAGACTTTAATCATATAACTGCGTAAACCTTGGTCAACATTAGCCGCGGAGTGGCCGACAATTTCTACCGACGGTTTGCGTTGTAATTCATTCATATTCATATTAAATATCTCCTTAAAATTGGTTCCTCTAATAAGATATAGTTTGTTTTGAAGCAAAAATCAATAATATTTAAGTGTAAATAAAAAACTTTACATTGATATTTTTTTTGCGTATTATCGGCTTTGGATACGGGAGTTCCGTATCTGGGGTATAGTAGCCCCTCACCTTGTGTCAATTGTGTAATGACATAAATGTTACACGCTTTTCGGCTACGGCTGGAGGGCGGTAAAATAGACTTTATGTTAATATATCGCACTATTCTTGGTGATAGCTACTAAACTCCAGTCGCTTTTCTTAAAGCGGCTTGTTTTATTTGTATGGAGATTGCAATGAAACGCGGTAGCTATGGATTTGTAGGAGCTAATGTCGACATAGAAGAAACCATAACCAGACATTATGAAGTAGTTTTTTTAGATTATGAAATTGCTAAAAGTATGTTGCTTTTCAATGAAAAAGAAAAGCTTAAAATAATTAAATATTTGATAAAACTGAGCGGTAAAAAAGAAGCTTTTCATCCGATATTTTCAAAATTAACCAAAGCAAAAGAACGGGAAATTATAAAAACCTGCCAAAAATCTCCTAAAACTTGGAAGAAAGAAGATTTTTTGATTATCGATTAAATACTTGCCGTTTTAAAAAACTATGCTATACATATCGGCAGGGGGATATTTATGTACAGTGACAGATTTAAGCAGTTTATAGAAATGTGGCAAAAGGATTTTGCCATTGAACGCAGTATGAATGAAAAAGTTTGCGTTGATCGTGACGGAAATCCGATTCCGTGGTATACATATCCGGCAATAGAATATTTATCGCAATTTAATTATTCGGATAAGAAAATTTTTGAGTTCGGTACGGGATATTCTTCAATGTATTGGGCAAAGCGTGCCTTGAAGGTTATCAGCATAGAAGATAAGCCGGAATGGTATGAAAAATTCAAACAGGAATTTTCGGCTCCCAATTGGGAAATGCGTTATTGCGATGAAAAACAAGGTTATGAAGATACGGTCTTTGCGGATGGCGAAAAGTATGATGTAATTGTGGTGGATGGCAAACGGCGCGCCGAATGCGCGGCAACGGCGGTAAAATGCTTGGCGGAAGGCGGAATGATAATTCTTGATGACAGCGACCGTATAAATACCAGTTTAGAATACGCCGGAGCAGTTAAAAATCTGCGCGATGCTAATTTATTGCAGGTAGATTTTTACGGTTTTTGCCCGATGAATAACTATACCAAAACCACTTCGGTTTTCTTTTCACGTGATTTTGATTTTCCATCTTTGTATACAGTTCAGCCGATAAACGGCTTGGGTAATATCTGGTCAATGAGCCGTAAACAGCGTAAAGAATTTTTCCGCAAACAAGAATGGCCGCTTAAGGAAGAAAGTAAGCAAGAAGAATAAAGAAAACGAATATATACTGATGTATATTTTGTTTTTTCTCTTTTCAAAAATAAGATTTTTAATTTTATCAACAGATTTATTTTAATATTTTTCATATTTTAAATTTGACTTTAAATAAAAAATCAACTAAAAGGTAAATTGTTCTGTATAGCCTTATCATTTTCCTTGCTCGCGTGTTTATAAAAACGGCGAGCAAGGTTTTATAGGATATGTCTATAAGAAATAAACAATTTAAATAATATTAAACTTATAAAGGGGATGAAAATGAAAAAATTGAGAGATGAAATATATCAA
>JAFUSH010000003.1 GCA_017471705.1 Alphaproteobacteria bacterium
ATGCGCCGTAATTTTTCGACGACGTGTACAAGATGGTACACAAGCAAAATTTGCACAGAAGTGCGTATAAGCTCTTTTAACGTGACAGATGCGCCGTAATTTTTCGACGACGTGTACAAGATGGTACACAAGCAAAATTTGCACAGAAGTGCGTATAAGCTCTTTTAACGTGACAGATGCGCCGTAATTTTTCGACGACGTGTACAAGATGGTACACAAGGAGAAAAATTACAAGCAGATGTCCGTTAAAAGAGCTTATAATGTTAGCGGCGTTCAAACAGTTTTTCTATATCTTCCAACTTTATTTTTACATAAGTCGGACGACCGTGGTTACACTGACCGGAATGTTCGGTGCTTTCCATATCTCGCAAAAGGCGATTCATTTCTTCTATGTTAAGAGCACGACCGGCTCGTACGGAACCGTGACAGGCAACAGTGGCGCAAATATGATGAATTTTATCTTCTAAGGCATACGCACTGCCCCATTCGGAAATTTCCGCAGCCAAATCTTTTATCAGTTTTTTTACATCGGTATCACCCAACAGGGCCGGAATTTCACGTACCAAAACAGCTTGCGGACCAAATTCTTCAATACCGAGACCAAGCTTTGCAAAAGTTTCGGCATACGTCATCAGATTTTCTTTTTCGGAAAGGCTTAAATCAACCACTTCCGGCAATAATAACATTTGCGACGGCAAGCACTCATTTTTAAGCATACTTTGCTTCATTTTCTCCATTGTTATACGCTCGTGAGCGGCGTGCTGATCTATTATGGCAATACCGTCTTCGGTTTGAGAAATGATGTAGGTATTATGGAATTGCGCTTTAGCTAATCCCAATTCTCCGATTGTTTCAAAATTTTGATACTGAGGTTCTTCTTCGACCTTTACCGAATATGCGGGCATTAAATCAGGAGTTTTAAACACCGATTTTTTCCCCGAACTTATTTTTCCGAAAGCAGGATAACCTTTTAATTCCTTGGTCTTTTCATTTATCATAAATGATTGATTTAAGTTGTTTGTGTAATCAATTGAATTTTCAATATTATTTTCCAACAGTTGTTCAAGCAGTCCGGTATCAGCGGTTTGCTTACTGCCTGCACTCAAAGCACTGCGAATGGCGTGCACCAACAAACTGCGCACCGAACCGTTATCATAAAATCGCACTTCGGCTTTGGTCGGATGTACGTTTACATCGACATAACGCGAATTAACCCGAATAAATATCGCGCATAGCGGATAACGTCCGGACATCATCAAATCCTGATACGCTCCTTTTATTGCTCCCAAAATAAGCTTATCCCTTACAGGACGATTATTTACAAAAATGAATTCTGACAGAGAATTTGCCTTATGAAATGTAGGCAAGCTGACAAAACCGCTGATATCGCAAAATTCATTCTGCGCTGCTATCGGCACTGAATTTTCTTCAAAATCCTGCCCCATAACATCAGCAATACGTTTGCGGCGCGCCGTTTGAATATCTCCTGAGCAGGCATTGTAGCCGATTTTCTTTTTACCATCGCTGTATAAATAAAACGCAACTTGCGGATTAGCTAAAGCTATCCGCTGAAGCATATCCGCACATTGTCCGGTTTCAGCTGCTTCGGTTTTCAAAAATTTAAGACGAGCAGGCGTAGTATAAAACAAATCACGGACTTCTATACGCGTTCCTTCAGGCAAGGCGGCAGGCTTAAGCTCCTCTTTTTCACCGCCGTTTACATTTATTTGCCACCCTTCTTTTTCACCGCGAACACGGGAAATTACCGTCAATTTTGAAACAGAACCGATGGAAGGCAATGCCTCTCCGCGAAATCCCAGAAAATCAATGGCAAATAAATCATCCGTCGGTAATTTTGACGTAGCGTGCCTTTCCACCGCCAATTTAAGTTCGTCAGCGGACATTCCGCAACCATCATCAGTCACGACAAGCAAATTTTTTCCGCCGCCTGCCAGTGTTATTTCTATTTTATGCGCTCCGGCATCAATTGCGTTTTCCACCAACTCTTTGAGCGCCGAAGCCGGACGTTCTATCACCTCACCGGCGGCTATCTGATTTACTAAATTTGACGGTAAAACGCGAATGTTCATAACAAACTCCTATTTACGGATATTTTTAATATATTTAATCAATGATGAAGTTGAGCTGTCGTGTAAATTATTTGTTACCGTACCTTGTAATTCCGGTAAAATTTTCAAAGTAAGCTTTTTGCCGAGCTCCACTCCGAATTGGTCAAACGAGTTTATATTCCATATTTTTCCCTGTACAAAAATCTTATGTTCATACATAGCTATCAACATACCCAAGTTATACGGATCGATTTTTTTCAAAACAATGGTGGTTGAAGGACGATTACCGCTGAAACTCTTGTATTTTTTCAAACGATTGATTTCGGCTTTTGATTTACCTGCCGCCTCCATTTCAGCGGTGATTTCATCTTCGGTTTTGCCTAACATCAAAGCCTCGCTTTGTGCCAAAACATTAGCTATCAGAATTTGCTGATGCGCTCCGATTTCATTATGTGATATGGCCGGAACAATAAAATCAACCGGCACAATTTCCGTACCCTGATGCAATAATTGAAAGAAAGAATGCTGAACATTCGTCCCTGCCCCGCCGAACAGAACCGGTCCGGTGGCATAATCAACATATTTATTATCCGAAGAAACACTTTTACCGTTGCTTTCCATATCCAATTGCTGCAGATAAGACGGCAAGTATTGTAAATATTGATCGTAAGGAATCACCGCATAGCGATGAATGTTATAAAAATTGTTATACCATATACCGAGCAGAGCTAAAGTTACCGGAATATTATGCTCAAAATCACTGTTTAAAAAGTGATTATCCATAGCATAAGCTCCTTCCAGCATTCGCTCAAAGTTTTTATAACCTATGGCTATTGCAATAATCATTCCGATGGCCGACCACATTGAATAACGTCCGCCGACAAAACCCCAAAATTCAAACATATTATCGGTGTTAATACCAAACTTCTCAACCTCTTCTTTATTAGTGGACAGGGCTATAAAATGCTTGGCTACCGCGTGTTCTCCCAAAGCATCAATCAACCATTTACGGCAAGTTTTGGCGTTGGTTAAAGTTTCAATGGTGGTAAATGTTTTTGAAGCTACTATGAATAAAGTTGTTTCGGGATCAATTTTATTAAGCACCTCGGCACACGAAGTCCCGTCAATATTAGAGATAAAGTAGCATTTAATATCTTTCGCGCAATAATGCTGTAAGGCAGATGTAACCATATACGGTCCCAAATCAGAACCGCCTATGCCTATATTGACTATGTTGGTTAATTTTTTTCCGGTATATCCGGCAAAAGTTCCCAGACGCACGGCCTCGGAAAAATCTTTTATTTTTTCAAGCGTAGCGTTTATTTGCGGCATTACATCACGTCCGTCCACATATATCGGTTTATCGGAACGATTACGCAAAGCAATATGCAAAACCGCTCTGTTTTCGGTGGTATTTATTTTTTTACCGGAAAACATCTCGGAAATTTTTTCTTTTATTCCGCGCTCGCGAGCCAAGTCATACAGAGCAGACATAACACCTTCGTCAATTCTGTTTTTAGAAAAATCAACCAACATATTTTCAAGTTGAAGCGTATATTTTTCAGCCCGATGAGCATCACTTGCAAACAAATCTTTCATTTGAGTTTTATCAAAATGCTTATATATATTTTCCAAGTGTTTCCAAGCTTTGGTTTTACCTTTACCGAACATTATTGTTTCTCCTCAGTTTTAATTCCTATATTTACAAAATCAGGCGTAACAGAAAAATATTTTTTGGCCGCCGCATTTACCTCCTGCAAAGTCACGGTCTTAATATAGTCATTACGCTTCTCTAAAAAATCTCTGCCTATTTTATACTTTTGCATAGCCGTCAGCATTGAGGCTATATTACTGATTGACGCAAAACGTAAATTAAACGACGATATCAGAGAATCTTTTGCTTGCTGCAACTCTTCTTCGGTAATGCCTTGCGTCGCTATTTTTTGCCATTCCGACAGCAAGAGTTTACGCGCTTTTTTGAAATTATCGGCAGTTGCAGAATAAGAGCCCTGTATCATCGCCACCGCATCGCTTTCGGTAAGCGTTGTATATATGCCGTAAGTTAAGCCCTCTTTTTCTCTGATAATCTGCGATATACGCGAATTTAACCCTGAACCGCCGAAAACGTAATTTGCTATATACAGCGGATAAAAATCGACGCTGTTTCGATATGTTCCTTTGGTTGCAAAAACGGTCATCGCCTGTGCCGTATCCTTTTCCACGTTATATTCTCTGCCGCCGAATTCAATATTGATTTCGGACATCTTTTCTCCCTGATACTTTTTCGGCAACTTTGTGAATATTCTTTGCAAAATATCTTCAGTTTCTTCAACCGACACATCTCCCGCAATCCCTATAATAAGATTTTCCCGACTTAAATGAGTCTGCATAAAATCTATCATATCCTGCTTGCCGATATCATCAATCGTTTCCAGCATCTCGGCTTGTGTACGAGAATAAGGGTGCCCCGCAAAAATAAATTCGGAAAATTTATCGGCCAAAATTGCCTGTGGGTTTTCCAAACTCATTTTCACGGCAGTTTTTAATTGCTGTTTGCGTAAAGTTATAAATTCTTCGTCAAAACGAGGCTTTTGCAAAACCAAATCAAGCATTTTAAGCGCCATTTCCATATTTTGTTTGGGAAAATGCAAGTAACCGGAAATTTCATCAACACCTGAATTAAAGCCTATTTTTATGCCGTATTCTTCACAAATATCTTTGAAAGCAACCGCATCATACCGACCAGCTCCGTCAAGCAGTATTTTAGTCAATATATCGGTTAAACCTTGCTTTTCATCAGCTTCGTGCGCCGAACCCGCATTGGTAAAATCAAAATTCATACTGACTATCGGCACGGAATGTTCCTCCAAAAGGTAGGCAGATATTTCTGACGATTTAACTTCTTGCACGGTACCGGAAAACTTTTTATTTTTCATCTTTGATGAAGAAATAATAGCTTCGGCATCTATTTGATGAAATTTGAGCCAGATATGCGGAGCATAATACCATCCGCAAGCCACCGATGATAGGAATACCACCCATTTAAAATAATAAAAGAAACCGCGACGACGGGAAGAATATCCGCTCATTTACCTTATCCTTTCGCATCATTTTTATTTTCCGGCAACAATATTCCGTTAACACGCGGAGCCGATTTCAAACTTTCGTAAGCTTTTTTCACTCCATCTACGGTAACTGCCTCCAAGTTATTTTCATAATTTTGCACATCCTCAAGTGAAAATCCCACCGAAAGCATTGCACCTATCCAATTTGCCGCATCTTTGGGATTATCGTTTACAAAAACCAAATCAGCCGACATTTTTCGCTTAATCTGCGCCAATTTTGTTTCATTTAAGTCTTTTATTGCTTTATCGGCAGAAGCGTGTAATTCGGCAATAACTTTTTCACGCTCGAATTCTTCCTGATTTTGCGGTACCATACTAAAAGCAAAAACGCTTTCGCCCCTTGAAACAAAATCATAAGAAGCTCCCACGCTTAAAGCTGTTTTTTGTTTCATAACCAAATCTTTGTATAATGCCGATGTTGCACCGCCGCCCAGATATTCACCCAAAACCAAATAATCATAGATTCTGTTTTCAAGTTCATTGTGTTTAGGCAACAAATAACGTTCATAAACCTTAATCGAGGAAACTTCCGGCAGTGACATTTCCAAGACTTCATAAAAAGAACGCATATCAGTGTTAAAATCTTGATATTTTACGCTGTGTGATTTTATTTTACCGAAATATTTTTCAATCAAAGGACGGACCTCTCGTGCCGTTATATCCCCCGAAAGCACCAAAAGAGCATTGCTCGGAGTATAATATTTACGATAAAAATTCATAATATCGGAGAATTTCAAATCTAAAATTTCTTGCGGTAATCCGGTCACCGGACGAGCATAAGGGCTATTTCCCAACAATATCATTCTGAGACGTTCATAAAACGGCGAGGACGGATTATTTTCCACACGTTGCATACGCTCTTCATACACAATTTTGCGTTCCGCTTCAAAAGCTTTTTCATCAAAATTGAGATTTTCCATACGGTCGGCTTCAAGAGCCATTAAAATTTCCAACTTACCGACATCGGCAAATTGATGATAGGCCGTAACATCAAAACCTGTAAAAGCATTATCGGAAACACCGTGTTTTTCCATAATTCGGTTAAATTCACCGTCTTTGGCAAATTTGGTACCGCGAAACATCAGATGCTCCAAGAGATGAGCGCTTCCGCCCTTACCTTTCTGCTCATCAACGGAACCGGCCTTATACCACATCATTTGCTGTATAAGCGGAGCCTTATGATTTTCTATAATTACACAATGCAAACCGTTAGGCAGAATAAATTCTTCAGCCTTGAACAATACCGCTTTTGCCGTCTGACACCACAGCAGAACGATAAATCCGAATATTACCGCAAATTTACTCATCAAGAAGCTCTTCTGCCTCCTGCTTTGCTGCTTCGCTTTTCTTCGGTCGCACATTATACTCCGGCGGTAAAATCAACGGTTCATTAGTTTTTACCGTTGTTTCATCCGGTCCCTGACGAGAAAGCCCCAAACTTTTTTTGGTTGCATTACAAGCACTAAGCGAAATCATTGCCATAACGGCAATCAATAAATAAATTTTTTTCATATTCTATCCAATCCTTTCTTGTTTGCATAAAAAAGTTCCCATAAAATCAAAATAAACGCTCCGACACAAATAAAAGTATCGGCCAAGTTAAATGCCGGCCAATGGTATGTTTCATAGTGAAAGTCCAAAAAATCCAACACTGCTCCGAAACGAATCCGGTCAAAAACATTACCCAAAGCTCCGCCGATTATCATTCCTAAGCTGACTATTTTCAGTTTATTATCTTCACGACGCATCCAATTGAGCAAAAACGCCGAAACAATCAGTGATATACCGCTTAATACCACCACACCGAGCGTTCCGTGATTATTAAACATTGAAAAACTCACTCCGGTATTCCAAACTTTAATTAAATTAAAATAGTCACATAATTCAATGTGATGAGTCGTGACGACTTCGGTATCTATCATAAACTTACTGAATTGATCGGCGCAAAAAGCCAAAATTATCGTAATAAAACCCAAAAACAATTTTAATCTCCTTTTTACCGGAGTGAATATACACGAAAATATAACAACACTCCAGCAACAAATTAATGTAGTCTACAATTTTTTTATATCATCAGTATAACGCAAAAGAGGAGTTACAATTGCGTAACCCCTCTTTCTGAAGCCTTAATGATGTATTGAGGCCATATCAACCACCCACTTATAGGGTAACTTACCGGCATCGGCAAAATCCTCGGGATGCCACTGCACGCAGAGAATACCCTTCTGCATATCACCCCAAGCCTCGGGAATACCATCTGTTGCCGTTGCGTAAATATCCAAAGGTAACGAATCACCTTCGCAAAGGCGCAGTTCTTCTCTCTGAACACGCTCGGGAGCCAGAAACTCGCTATGACGCGAATTGACAATCATCGATTTCCGGTTTCCCATCAGAGAGGCAAAAGGAGTGCCCTCCGCAAACCAAATACGATGCGCTTTCTCTTCCGAAGTCCTATGTTCAATAGGGCTCTCAAAGTAATCTCCTGAGCGATAGAGCTTCATACCGGCAACACCGGCCATCATCTGAGCTCCGGCACAAATACCCAATATGGGCATCCGATACTTAAGCGCATCAATGATACTCTCGACATAAGCCTGTGAGCGCTGCGTAGGATACTCAAGGCGATGTGTCTTGGCATCAGTGTAAAACTTCTCAGGTGAAGCAAATGCTCCGCCCGGAAGCACCAGAGCATCACAATCGGCCAGCTGCGAGCGATGGTTTTCATAATCCAGAAACATTATTGCAGCACCGGCCTTAGCCAGAGAAAGAACATAATTCCAATCGGAACAGTAATGTCCGTCTTCCCTGCCAAAGAGCAAACCGATTACCGGAGCATTTTTCTTGGGAACGGAAACGCCCAATCTCTGATAATCGTCGGAACTGAGCCAGAAACTCGGGCTCATATCACTGCGATTAATTTTCTTCCACTCCGAATCGCTCAGTCCAAAACCGTCGAACTGAGGCAAAAACTTTGCCAATCTTTTCATAAGCTGTTTTTTTTTGATTAATAAATGTTAATAAACGCAAATAATTCAAAATTTCCGTTACGATAGCACTTTAAAATTTATTTGTCAAATTTTTAATAAATAGATTATTGACTTTAGAATAAAAACAATTATACTTAATGGTATCTAAATTTATAATTATGATGAGAAAGAAAGAGACAAGCGGATTATTGCTGCCGCTTAAGCTACTCAGCCTGACAACCGGAGGTTCTGTCAGCAGTGTGAAGATACGCCAAGAAGTTATGCCGTTAATGCGTCGTAACATTGAGGCCGTAAAATTTATACCGCCCGAGGAAGTTCCGCTTATCCGCGAGTATGCAGAAAAGGTCAAAGTCTTTGCCCCTGAATTGGCTAAAGAGTTGAACTCATTGGTAGCAAAATTCAATCCCAACTTGTAGCGCATCTGAACCCATTGTCCTTTTTTATAAGGATTTTGGGTTCTTTTTGTTATCCGGCTTGACATTTTGCATATTTAGGGTAAATTCGGCACAAAGGAGATTTTATGGTTAAGTTTATTACAGCCGAAGAGGCAACGCATTTTTTTAAAAACGGACAAATTATTATGGTCGGCGGATTTCTTAATTGCGGTAATCCGCAGGAAGTTATAGCCGAAATATTGAAAACAAACCTTAAAGACTTTACTCTAATCGCTAACGATACTTCAACACCTGAAGACAGCCGCGGTAAATTGGTAGTTGCCCACAAAATAAAAAAGGCAATTGTTTCGCATATAGGTACCAATCCAGAAACCGTACGCCAGTACAATACCAAAGAAATCGAAATCGATTTGCAGCCGCAGGGAACTTTAGCCGAGAGAATCCGTGCCGCAGGAGCCGGTTTAGGGGGAATTTTAACTCCGGTGGGATTAAATACCGACGTAGCAAACAATAAAACCGTAATATCCGTTGAAAATAAAGATTATTTATTGGAAACTCCTCTTAAAGCCGATATTGCAATTGTATATGCCACTTATGCCGATAAATTCGGGAATTTGGCGTTTCACGGTTCGACCAAAAATTTCAATGTATTGATGCCTATGGCCGCCGATGTGGTAATCGTTGAAGCCGAACATATTTCCGAACAAGCTCTGTCACCTGATAATATCGTGGTTCCAGGGATTTTTGTTGATTATATGGTAAAGAAAGAAAAAGATGGAATTGACTAAAGAACAAGCACAAGAAATAATTGCCCGCCGTGTTGCCAAAGAATTCAAAGACGGCGATGTAGTTACGCTGGGTATCGGATTGCCGACCAAGGCTATCAGCTATATTCCCGAAAATGTACATATAGTTGTGCAATCCGAAAACGGAGTTCTCGGCGTCGGAGCTTATCAAGATGACAGCAACCGTGATGAACATATTATTAATGCCGGCGGTTTCGGAGTAACCGTAAATGAAGGCGGTTGTTTTGTGGACAGTTTAACCGCATTTGCAATGATGCGCGGCGGACATATCGATTTGACGGTTTTGGGAGCTTTGCAGGTTGATGCGGAAGGTAATCTCGCCAATTGGTGCATACCCGGAAAATTTACCCCCGGTATGGGCGGAGCTATGGATTTGGTAGTAGGAACCAAAAAATTGATTATTGCTATGGAACACACTGCCAAAGGTAATGCAAAAATTTTGCAAAAATGTACACTTCCGCTCACGGCCGCAAACAAAGTAAATATGATTATTACCGAAAAAGCCGTATTTGAAATAGTCAACAAAACCCTGTTTTTACGTGAAATAAGTCCTTATTCATCTCTTGATGAAATTCTTCAAACTACTTCAGCTGATTTTATAATTGATTTGACTGCATAAATTTTGCACTTTTTTGTATAATTTTGCATTTTTTTCTTGATTTTAGACAAAATTTATTTTATACTGTAATTAAAGATTACGAAGGGAGAATTACAATGACTGATAATAATATCTCATACGATGAAGTGTTGAAACCGGTCAAAGAAATGACTATGGATATGGTTTATGACTACAGTTTCGCGGCTAATATGCCGGAGGAAAAACAAAAAGAAGCTATCAGAGATATACTATCTCAAAAATATATGGGTGAAGTTTATCTCAACAATCACGTCGAACCTCGTGACGTTCCGGAATTCATCGAAAAAATGGCTAATTCATCTTTGGCAAAAAGAACCAATATTATATTATCATTTGCCCAAAATGTGATGAACACCGATAGCAATGGCGACAGAAGCGGTTCAATAAATAACATCCGCGAAAATTATGTATTAAAAAATGCGTTAACCGCTCAGTTTGCAAATGATATGATGTCATTTGCCGAACAGAAAGTTATCGACCGCACCCCTCCGGAGCCGGAAAAGAAATGGTGGCAAAAAGCCTTCAAGAAAGCAGTTAAAACTGCTGGTAGCATCGTACGTGGATTTGCTATGGCAAGCGGTGTTGTTATGTTAGCCGGAGGATCTTATATCGTGGCTAAAACCTACTTAGATGAAAAAAACAATAACAACAGCTACGGTATAGTACCTAGTAATAATACCAGCAAAGCACTGCAAAATGCACGCAACAAATTGGAAAAAGACCCTAAAACAAACTATGATGCTTTTTCTAAATTGGAAAAGAAAGCTCCCGTTAAAGGACAAAGCAATATGCGCAACAGCGGCAGTATGGAATTAAGCTGAGTATGGTTTACTCACAAAAAAATCCGTTCATTATGAACGGATTTTTTTTTATTTCGCTATATTAAACAATTCTGTTGATTTTCATTATAAACGTCATCAATCCAGTTGAAAAAGTTATACACAAAAGTTTTTAGATTTAGCGTTTAAGCAAATGATAATTCTACGCATAACAGCGGTAATAGCCACCATTTTAGGCTTAGCACGAGATACTAACTGTTCATAAATAAAC
>JAFUSH010000071.1 GCA_017471705.1 Alphaproteobacteria bacterium
AGCGTTTTATGCGGATAAAGATTTGAGCGAGAGCGTGAGCTTGGGGACTGAACTGGGGGTAAGATTTAATCCGGAACACGGCAATGCCTCTAATGATTATCGCGCCTTGTTCGGATTGAGTTGGAACTTTTAAGTGATTTAGTAAGAGCTTGATTGAAAAAATCAGGCTCTTTTTTATACCTGAAATTCAATTATTCTATTCTTGCATTTTAAGGTGAAATATTGTAAAATTACCGCAAAGTGGAGATTTGGGTATGAATAAAATCAATGATATTGTTGCATTTGCTTTATTGATTTCGGTTGCTCCGAGTGCTTCTTACGCTTGGGGCGGAGTGAAAGATAATATCTATAGGGCAGCGAAATCAGGTGATATTTATACGCTTGAAAATTATTTGTATAGGGGGTATTCAATAGATGCAACCGATTCTGACGGTATGACAGCGTTATGCTCAGCCAGCTTTGATTACGATGTGAACGCCTATAATCTGCTTATCAGTTATGGAGCAAACCCTAACGCAAATTGTATGTATTTCAGCCCTAAAAGTGTTTCGGCTTCCGGAATTTCTTCGGGAACTTTGATGGCAGGAGGTGCAGCGGTATTGGCGGCCGGCGGTGCTGTGGCTTTGGCTGCAGGTGGCGGAGGAGGCGGTAGCAGTAGTAGTAATAGCGACAGCAGTTCTTCCAATACGGGCGGTGATAATACCGGCGGTGACAATACGGGCGGTGACAACACGGGCGGTGACAATACCGGCGGCGATAACACAGGCGGTGATAACACAGGCGGTGACAACACAGGCGGTGATAATACCGGCGGCGATAACACAGGCGGTGATAACACAGGCGGTGACAACACAGGCGGTGATAATACCGGCGGCGATAACACAGGCGGTGATAATACCGGCGGTGATAACACAGGCGGTGACAATACCGGCGGTGACAACACCGGTGGTGACAACACAGGCGGTGACAATACCGGCGGTGACAATACAGGCGGTGACAATACAGGCGGTGACAACACAGGCGGTGACAACACGGGCGGTGAAAATACCGGCGGTGGTAACACGGGCGGCGGTACGAGCGGCAGTGTATTTACCCCGTATAATACCGATTATTTTCGCTATGACTACGAGTTTAATTCCAGTCAATACAGCAACAGTTACTATGGTGCCGTTAAGTTTTTGAATGCTATTAATGCGGCTCCTGCGTATGCCAAATATTATGGTACTGTTGATGGTTCAGGAGAAATGACAAATATTTTAAGCTCAACTTCAACGGTGGGTATTATTGATACCGGCGTCTACGGTGATCATAGCGAGTTTAGTGACGGTACCGGCGGCAGTAAAGTTTCCGGATACAATTTTGATTATGGTCCTTGTAACGGGGAAACAAAAAATTGTTGGTTGGGAGAATATAACAGTTCTAAAGGTTATTGGACACTTACTTTTTATGGTTCCGACAGCAAAAAAACAAATCTTGCCTTTAAAAAAACTCCCGATGAATATTCAGCTTGGTTAAATGCTTATCCTGCAGGTTATGACTGGGACAGAGATAAAGATGCCGTAAAAAGTTATTTTCCGGTCAGCAGCGATGAAAGCTACGCCCACGGCACGCATATTGCCGGTATAATTGCTGCTAATCGTGATTATGAAGGAATAGTGGGAGTTGCCTTTACCAATACCGATATTAAAGCGGTTCGCTGGGATTATATGTCATCTGTGTATGGACCGGTACAGGTTTTGGTAGATGATAACGTTGCGGCAATAAACTTAAGTTTCGGTACCGAGGCTTCTTCGTCAAGGAGTTCATACAATTATAACAGTACTTCGTTAAATATGCTTGCCGGTTGGAAGGAAGCGGCAGCTTACACCATAAACAAATACGTTGCATACAGTTCTCAGGGTAAAACTTATAAAGAAGGCACAATTTGGGTTAAAGCTGCCGGTAACAATAGCTATGACCATCCTGATTTGGAATCGGGTATCAAATTAATCGGTACTTATTCCAACTTGATGATGATGGTGGTAGTTAATGTTGATGTTACACTCAATGCCGACGGTACGGTAAATACATACAGTAAAGCGTCAGGTTCCAATAAATGCGGCAATACTTCGGGATATTGCATAGCAGCTCCGGGAACTTTTATTGCCTCGACAAATACGGATTCAGATTATACCAGAATGGGAGGAACTTCACAAGCGGCGCCGATGGTAACCGGTGCAATCGCCTTTTTGAAAAACGCTTTTCCGAGTATGCGCTCCGAACAAATTATTGAGTTATTGATGAATACCGCAAATAAAAATGCAGCCGATTACAACAGCAATACGTACGGTGCCGGTTTGCTTGATTTAGGAGCGGCAGTTGAATACCAATCGCCTGTCGGCGGAACAACTTATATAATGACGGTAAGCGGTAACAGTTTGGACGGTTCGTATGTCAGATTGGATAATGCTTCTTTAGTGGTTTCAGCTCCGATGGCGCAAGCTCTGCAGAAAGCTTTACCGGAAAAAATCACGGCGTTTGACGCATACGGGAGAGCGTATGATTATCCGACGGCAAATTATATCAAAAAAGCCCATTCCGGATATAAGAACTTGAAAAATGATGTAGCCCACATAATTCCGCTC
>JAFUSH010000072.1 GCA_017471705.1 Alphaproteobacteria bacterium
AAAAGCAGAAAGTAACTCCAAAAAAGCGTCTTTTGAATTTCTGATTTCAAAGAGAGTGCGTAAATCACCAGTGTACTGAATGACGCTATCGTGTTCAAAAATCTCACGGGTATCGTTGTAAGTAATGGAGTTATTTTCAATTTTAGCGGAATGGTAAGCAAGAGAAACAATTTTGCCATTAATGGCAGCTTCTAATTGAGCAACAGTGCTTATTTTTTTCTCTTGCCAAAATTTAATCACGTCAGAAAACTGTAACATAAAACCTCCTCGATTCAAACTAAAAACTAGCTAATTATAACACAGACCACTGCACCCTATCGAGTGCTTACTTTCCTATTTTGACAGCATTTATCTGTACTACACTTGTATCACATACTGTACGATAACATCTTATAAAAGCCGCCATTACAGCCTTAAAACGTCCGACAACGAGAAAAATCTTGTGTTTTACTTCAAGATGCGTTATACTAACTTTGACATTCGTAAAAATAAGGAGAATGGCTTTTGAAAAAAATAGCAAACGCAATGGAGATTGTAGCATAATCGGGAGATTTGCTATAGTCTCGCAGGTCTCCCAAAAGGTTTATAATTTCACTTTTAGGAGGCAAAAACCGATGAATCGGGAAAACAAAAGGAAATTATTCGATAAAAGCTACTACAAAACGCATCCTTGTAACGAACCCTTTATCTGCAAAGTGTGTGGCAGAACGATTGTACCGACAGGAGCAGGAACAGAACACAGAAATCACTGTCCGTATTGTCTCTCAAGTCAGCATTTAGATGACGAACCAGGAGACAGAGCAGCAGAATGTGGTGGAATAATGGAACCAATCGCTGTGTGGATACGCAAGAATAAAGAATGGGCAATAATTCACCGTTGTCGTATATGTGGAAAGTTGAGTTCTAATCGTATAGCACAGCAGACGACAATCCAATGAAATTGATGTCATTAGCGATGAAACCAGTATCAAATCCACCATTCCCATTAGAGCGAATAGAAGAAATGACAAGACTTATGGGTGGTGATGGAAAGCTAAAATGGTAAAAATCGATTTAAAGGGGTCTAGCGTTCGATTTAAGCCCCTCATTTTCTCTGGACAATAAATTATACCTAAAAAATATTGTCGGACGTTCTAGGGGCATTTATGACGTTCTGAGGGGCAAATTATTTTTCTTCCTCTACTCAATTTTTCGGGTAGAGGAATTTTTTGTTTGAAACCCAAAATTGAAAACATCATTTTTTTCGGAAAATGTTCACTTCCGCATTTCACTGTGTGAAACGCCTATTTTAAGTTGAAATGACGCGGATAAAACCACGTCAAAATTTGGAAAAAGCCGCTCAAAAAAATTTTCACTGAACCTAAACGGTTAGAACGGATCGGAAATGATGACAAAGTTTGAAGGTAACGGCAGTTCGATTTTCATAGCCTTTCACGGCACTTATCGGAAAGATAAGTGGTAAGTGAACTTTTCCGCTGGAAAAGCAAAAAGACCAGTCAACCTTTTACAGTTGCTGGTCTTTCTTGGAAAACACCGCCATATTTGCACCTTGCCTTTCTTCTTCCATTGTGCTAAAATCTTAAATGTCAAATTTTAAAATTTAAAAATGGAAAGGGTTGGGTCACATATGGACAGTAACATTTTAGTGAAAAAAAGCGAAGGTGTCAAGGTTAATTTTGTTTCTACTTTGCAAGGACGATTCAATAACGCCTTTGCCGCCTTGTCCGAAAGGTCGTTTAGAATCGACGGAATGAGTGGCAAGGCTTCTGCTTTTTCCAATGAAGTGAAAATCGAGATTGAGAATTTCAGGAATTACAAGTTTAATGCGACAGTACAGCGAGTTTTTGACATTTTTATCGTCAAGTTGTCAGCAATTTTGCCACATAAAAAATTGGAAACAGATGTGGAATATAGACGCTTTCAGACTGTCTCTATTACTTTGAAGGAATACATGACTTTGTGTAATCTCAGGAACAGTACCAAAGCGATAGAGCAACTTCGCAATGCTCTCAACATCATTGGACGTATTCACGTTGATTTTATGGATACTGTTTATACAAGCAAGAAAAAAGTAGAAAAGAATTTTTGCTACTTTCAAATTGCAGATAATATCACAAGAGATAAAGGCAAAGGGGTATATTCCATTACTTTCAACATTGGATTTTTGAGGCATTTGGCGAACTCGTATATTATGCCTTTTCCTTTACATGCTTTAAGTATTGACCTCAAACATTATCCAATAGCTTATCAGTTGTGCAGGAGATTGACACTTCATCACAATATGAACTACTTTAAGGGTAATGCAAATAGCATATCGGTTAGAGCTCTTATTGATTCGATAACGTTGTTACCAACTCATCAGGAAATTCTTAACGGTGACCGCCAAATTGGTAAACGTATCATAAAACCCTTAGAAAAGGCTTTAGATACACTCGTCAAACTTGGTATTCTTTCTGGCTGGCATTACAACAAGCAATTTACTAAGAAAACCTATGAACAATGGCTTGATTCTGCTGTTGTTTTCACTTTTACTGGTTTTCCTATACGAAAAAATAACATTGTATCCTCAGATAGTGAATCAACAAAAGGAAAGCAACCCAAGAGGTAGCTTTTGGGCAACCCAAGAGGTAGCTAATCACAACCCAAGAGGTAGCTTTTGGGCAACCCAAGAGGTAGCTTTTGGGCAACCCAAGAGGTAGCTTTTGGGCAACCCAAGAGGTAGCTTTTGGGCAACCCAAGAGGTAGCTAATCACAACCCAAGAGGTAGCTAATCACAACCCAAGAGGTAGCTAATCACAACCCAAGAGGTAGCTAATCACAACCCAAGAGGTAGCTTGACGTTTTGACCAAAGCGCCAAATCAACCTCAAAAGGGGGTAAATTTTCCTAATACTTATAAGACTATAATACTTATAAGTAGGGAAAGCACCCATTTTTAGGGTGGGTGCTTTCCTTAAAAATGGTAAAAAAAAAAAGCAAGTGCTTTTGAAAATTTTTGAAAAAATTTTCGGGGGTTTGGAGAAAGTTTTTTTCGCATATACATACTGCAAAAGTTTTCAGCTAAAGCTGGAAAAAAGAAAAACTTTCTTGTATGTATACGCTCAAAAAACTTTAAAGGAAATGAAAAAAAAGACAGCACTACACTGCCAGAATGTTGTTGCGTTTGTCTTTTTTTGTTGCTGAGAATTTTTTCTACGCTTTAGCTTGAAAAAATTTTACGCAACAACCTTAGATGGGGGTCCCCCCCATACCCCCAACCTTTGAAAGAAAGAAAAAAGATGATTAGAAACTTTTTTGCCAAGTTTTGATAATTTGCGACTTTAGAAAAAGCAACATAGGAGATAATTCCTGATGATTGTCCCACTTTTCTAAGGCTTGAAAATAATCGTTGCGGTCTTGCTCGTGAATGATGACAGGCGGATAGTCGTGGGTCAACAGAAAATAATTCAGAGCTAGTCTGCCGGTACGTCCATTGCCGTCTACGAAAGGGTGGATATTCTCAAACTTGACGTGAAAGTAAGAGGCAGCAGTGATGATATCAGAGCCAGAAAAAGAATTAATTTCATCAAGTAATTCTTCCATTTCGATGTCAACATCTTGAGGAGAAGCGCCGACTTCATCACGTCCCACGACGTAATCATGCTTTTTGAAAAAGCCAGGACGTTCGCCAGCATCCCAGCGAATTTTATCGTAGGTGTTCTTGGTGAGTTGAAAGTGCAAAGAACAGAGAAACTTTTTGTCTAAAGGCAAACGACGTTCAAAAGCAGAAAGTAACTCCAAAAAAGCGTCTTTTGAATTTCTGATTTCAAAGAGAGTGCGTAAATCACCA
>JAFUSH010000035.1 GCA_017471705.1 Alphaproteobacteria bacterium
GATGTTTGCATTCTTTGTGATAATATCATCTTTAAGCATTGAGTAGTTCTCCCTAAAATGGTTTTTGATCGAACTGTGATTATAACAACTTATAATCCTTAGGCAACTACTCTTTGCCCCTATCTTTGACGTAGAACCCCGTGTTCGAAACTAAAAGGCGCAGAATTTGATTTTGAATGACAGGTTTCGAACAATCGAATGTTTTTCGTAAATTTCCGCTTATTTCCAAAACGCATTCACTAATTGCCTTAATATCTTTATCAATTTGACTGTATTTAGATATCTGTTCTTGTAAATCTTGCTCTTCTGCCTTTAATTCGATGTTTTTATTGTATTTTATTTTTTTCTGAGATAATATGCTTGTACATTTTATGAGGTAGGAGAGAATATGTCATCGTTTATTCAATTTATTAAATTGTTTATATCAGGGACCAAATTGCAAGGTATTAAGTTCAGAACGATTTTATCAATCATCTTGACTTTTTCCGTTTTGATAATAGAAGTCGCGATGTATTACATCTATTGGGATTTTATTCCGAATATGATTGAATATGATTATGATTTTTCCGGTGTACCGAATGAAATTTGCGAAAAAAAGTGGATATGGTATAATCTTCTTTTACAAATTTTTATTTGCGTGTTTGTATTTATAATAAAAAACATTTCATACAAAACGAAGCGGATACATAACATTGTTTATGATGAAAACGGTAAACTTATTGAGCTTATAAATAAACGATTTTCGATGTTTGCTTGGGAAACGGCAATGCTTTTTGTAACAACGGAACAAGGTTATATTTTTGGTCTTATCGGCATTATAGCGAGCCAGATGTGTGATGATATTGTAACGTTGATATTTTTGTTTTGGCAGACTATACTCATTATTGAATTTCGCTCCGATTTAAAAGTGTTAAAATCCGGCGGCAAGAATTAAAAAAGCACAACAACACACATTGTTATGCTCTCTGACAGAAATATTGCAACATAAAGACGCTTGTGTCGGATGTTAATTATGTTCGTATATCTGCGCTAAATCAGCCACAAAAGTGTGATAGATATGCTTTATATTTTTAAGCAAATTACTTGCTGAAAAACTTATTGAAATCAGGAGAAAAACTGAGTTCAAAAGTCCAATCACCGCCGTGGTGTGCATCGTATTTGTTATGACGAAGCGGAACACCGTACGCAACTTTAGCTACAATATTATACGGCAGTTGAATACGCAGACCGGCACCAGCAGAGAGCAGAATATCGCTGTTGTTGAAGCCTTCCGCACCGTTTCCAGTGCCTTTATACGGGTAAAGTGCCGCATAATCGGTGAACACAAACGGGCGAACATATTCATCAGTGCGATATGGTTTACAATCAATATAAAATGTTTCAGGTGCTATCGGAAAATAGATTTCCGCTCCGAGTTGGTAGCCGGATTTAGCCGTCAACAAACCTTGCGAATAGCCGCGCACCGTACCGAAACCGCCGACCGACATTTGGTCGGCATACGGAATCACATCTTGCGGAATATATTGATAATTGCCGCGGAATTGCCCTAAAATACGATGACCGAAGTCTTGCAATCTCAAAATACTCCCTTCAAACTTCCAATAATCTATGCGGTTTTGAAACCACGGTGCGGCATAAGATACATTTTGTGCAAAATACCAAATACCGTTTTCGGTATCATAACGGAAATTCAATCCGGTTTTGAGCTCCGGAATTTTATCTTCATACAAATCATAGCCGTCAAAACTGGTAACTGCACGCTTGTAAGTGAACGAGGTTGTGCTGTTTAATTCACGATGCAGGTCACGGATAATCGGGTGCGTATAATAAATGGAATAGTTCTGCGAGCGGCTTTCAATGTTAAAATCTTTATAATCGCCGTGCCCGATTTCCGCTTCGTTGTGCGAGAATGAAACACCGACACGCCCATCATATTTATTAACCGGAATATTGTAATCAATAAACGGTGTCCACGAATAGCGATTGGCATAAACACCGGCGGAGAGCTTATCGCGATAACCTAATAAACTGTCGTGCGAAGCAATTAAACCGGCACGATTTTTGCCGATGGTTTTGCGGCCTGCATTATCAGCGACGGCAGTTAAGTGATATGGTGCTTTTTCTTCGGCTTTAATCGTAACATCTGTCGTGCCGATTTTTTTACCGGCAGCCAGATTTCCCTTAATTTTTATATTGTTGTTATAGCGGTTATAAACGAGCATATTTTCTTCCAATTTTTGAATATTAAAGATTTCGCCCTCGTTCATATCAAGCCGTTTTTTGATATGTGAACTCTTCGTCCAGCGATTGCCTTCAACCTCAACATCACCGACTTTACCTTCTAACAGACCGACTTTAATAACGCCGTTTTCTATGGTTTGCTCCGGCAAATAAGCGCGTGCCGTAACGAACCCTTTATCAAGATAAAACTCATTGATACGGTCAATCATTTCATTTAATTTTGCCACTGTAACGTTTGTTTTTTCATAATCCATCGTAATGGCGTCAATTTCATCCGGCGTTAAAATTTCACTCGGCTCAACCTCAAACTTTTCAACGTAAACGCCTTTGGTTTTATATTCGGATATTTTGGCTTTTTGTGTAACCGTTTTTTTTTCTTCTTTTTTAGCTTCTTGGACTTTTTTTGCTTTGTTTTCTTTATAATTTTGATAATCGCGGAAGCCTTGTCTTTCTTGCTCTAAACGTTTAGCACTGTCTAAATCTTGCTGTTGCACGGTGCCGAGCTGCGGAATAACCTTGGCGTCAAAAGGCTGTGCCAAAACAGGGGTGCCGAGTATTGTAAAGCAAGCTACTGTTGTTAATAAATTATTTTTCATTATCCAGACCTAAAACCTAAAAAAGTTCAAAATTATGAAACGGATAGTACTCTAGAATCGACGGCTTTTCAACAAAAAAATTGTGTGAAAAATATAAAAAAACGCTTGACAAATTCGGGGGGGGGGAGGATATATTGATAGTTAAAATTTAATATTTGCAAGGGTTTCGGGTGTATTTGTTTTTTGTCACATAAACTGTGGATAACTCCAAAAAAATACCTCCGAGAATTTGAAAAGGAACTGACAATGAAATACTCTCGTTCGGCGATTACACAACTGACTAAATGGTACAGACAAATTTTGATTAAATGTGCTATTTTGAATGCGGCAGTAATGGCTGTTTCATTTGGTACACCGGCATTGGCTTCGGATATTACGGGGGTAACGCCTGATGGAAATACTTATAACATTGAGGGTGCGAAGTTTTCGGGTTCAACACAGTTCCGTCAATATGATAATTTTAAGCTTGACGATGGAGATACCGCAAATTTAATTTACAAATCGGGTTACGATAAATTTGTTAACCTTGTTGACAGTCAGGTTAATATTAACGGTATTGTTAATACAATGCGTGATAATAACTTCTTTAACGGTCACGCGATTTTTGTTTCGCCGAATGGTATTGTTATCGGTGCATCAGGTGTTTTGAATGTCGGTTCCTTAACTTTGGCAACGCCAAGCCAAAGCAAATTCGATGCTATGAAAAATGCCTATAACGGCAGTTCATTAAGTGCTTATGAAGTGGGCAAAGATAAATATAAGGAAATTCTGACAGATTCTCACGGCAATGTTATTATTAACGGTAAAATTATGGCACGGGGTGATGTTGAAATTTACGGTGATACGATAACCGTTAAGGGAACTGCTGCGGATAAAGCCGGAATTGTCGCCGGTGTGAAAAATCATCAGGAAGTTTTAACAAATAAAGCTCGTGCCAAAGAGGTTTTTGACAGTCTTGTATCAAATAATATAAGTGATACGGCTAATTTTGCACTTGAAAACGGCAAGGTTAAAATTGTTGCCGGATTTGCGGATACGGAGCATCCTCAAATTGTAAAAAAAGCCGAAGTATCTGTGGAAAATGCGCAAATAGGTGGAGAAAAAGTTGATATTATCGCCAATTCTCAAACGCAAAGGATTGTGGATTTGCCGACAGACACATCTTCTTTTACTGAAGATCATATAAATTCTTTAGGTTTTGGCGTGGCTGATGAAGCAACGTCGAAAATAGAAATCAAAGATTCAGAAATCAGCGGAGAAGATATAAATATTGAAGCAAATTCCATAACTAAAACCCTGACAAACGTTAACCTGCTGAAACCGACAATTTTTGATTTGATTTTGGACGATGATGCGAAAGCAAGTGAATATTTCAGCGATAAAGTGTTTACCGGTTTTGAAGGCGGCAGAGCCAATGCAACTGTAAAAATCGAAAATTCGACACTTAATTCAAAAAATAATGTTGATATTGCCACCAATGCCGAAGCTGAATTAGAAGTAAATTCAAAAGTTCTCGGACAGTCAATTCCGGCGCTTTTATATGGATTGGGCACGAAAACCGTTTCTACCGTTGATATTATTAACACCGAAATAAATGCTGATGCAGATGTAAGTGTTAACGCCATTTCTTACAACAGCGGCAGTGTTTCAATATCTAATTCAAGCTTAGTGGAATTAGATGTCACTAATGCTCTGGTTATGTCACTTTTGAATTATTCAAATGTAACCGATACGCATGCAATCATTGATAATTCGGAAATAACGGCGGCTAATCTTGATGTGGTTGCCGTCAATATGAGTGAAACGGAAAATGAATTAAGCCAAACAGCAACTGTCGGTAAAAATGATTTTATGACAACTAATTCATACGGTTCAGGTGCGGCATTTTCAATTCTGTTCAACCGTGCGCAAAATGATGTTAAAGCATTGATAAAAGATTCAACAATTACTGTTGACGGCGGTGAAGAAGACGGAGGTTTGAGAGTAGTTGCACAAGGTCTTAATGTAACAAGCAACGCTATTGAAGCGTCGGCCGATGACGATAACTATAAAGGAACTCATCCTAAAACTTTTGACCAAGGTATGAAAGATAAAATTAAAGCATTTAAAAACAATTATATGAAAAAGTCCATAAAATCTTTGTTCAGCAAAGGTAATATGAATGTAAATATGGAACAGGCCGATGATGCAAAAGTTCAAGCCAGCGGTGTATTTCTTTGGAATGTTACAAACAATAATACCACAGCAAAAATTGAAAACTCAACGATTGAGGCAAAAAGCCTAGATGTTAACGCTTATACCGTGGATTTAACCGCCAATCAAGCTTTAACCGATGCTGTCGGAGAAGCTTATTTCGGCGGTGGTATAGCTTTAATCATAAATGATGAAGTTAATAACACAATTGCCAATATTGATAAAAATTCTGTTGTCAATGCTGATGAATTAAACCTGAACGCTACAACACAACTTCCGATGAATGCGGGAAGTATTAAATTCGGTCTGACATTACCTGTTGAGATATTCGGTGTTAAAGATATTTCCGTGGGCGTTACGATGGAAGGTGATCCTGCAAATAATTGGGATTTTGATTCCATTTATCCGGGGAAAAGTGCCGGCACCGGTAAAACGGCTGTATCTTGGGAAGGCGTTGCTGACCAAAATATTACCGATACATACGGAGATTTGAAACCAAAATTTAAGTTAGGCGGTTTTTTCAATAACTTCGCGCAGGCATCGGCAAACGGCAATACCGGAGCACTTTCCGCAACCGTTGTGGTTAATAATGTTACCAATAATACAACCGCTTCAATTACAGACCGCTCAAAAGTTACCGTTAATAACGGAAATGCAATATTAAATGCCGTGAATTCGGTTATGGGTTACAATGCTGTCGGTATTGTTGATTATTTGGTAACAAAGATAAACTATTATATTCCGGGACAGCAGGATTGGGGGTATGAGCCGAATGTCAGCGGTTCAAATGCCGGTATCGGCGGTTCTGTTCTTATTGATACATATACCAACAATGCAACAGCTAAAATAGATAATTCAACGGTGAATGTAAAAGATGGAGATTTAACTCTTGCCTCAGCTTCGGAGCAGTCGTATTTATCTGCTCTTGCTACCGGCGGTACATCGGAAAAATTTGTGCTTGACGGTTCGGTTCATGTGCAAAATCTGAAAGGAACTACTGCAGCCGAAATTACAAATGCAGCATCAGTTGAGGCGGATAATATCAGTTTATCTGCCGGCAAGGCACGTATAAAACCTACTTCAAGCAATATTCAGCAAGATGAGGAAACAAGTGAATTAAAAACAAAAGATGAACGCGATGCTAAAGATAAAATATTGAATATTATTGCCGGCGGTGCGTTGGCACAGCAATCAGCAGAAGGAGAAGGAAGTTCTTCATCGGGGGCTGCCGTTGGCGCAGATGTGAATATAGTGAAAATAGATAGAACCATTGATGCCAAAGTAAATAATTCAACATTGACGACGCAAGAAAATGTTGATGTTAATGCTAAAACGGAAAATCAATGCATCAATATTTCTTTTGCCGGTGCTTTTGCCGGCGGTGTATCTACTGACAGACAGCAGCAGGAAAATGCCAATAACGGTGCTGCCGGTGCTGAAAATCAGCAAATGCAAAATGCCGGAAACTGGATGGATATTTTAGATGATGCAAATGATAATGATGATGACATTTTAGGTCTTAATAATTTATTTAATGACAATAATCCTAATGCCGGCGGTGCTCAAAATGCCGCGGGGCAAGCAGGCAATGCTGATGAACTGGCAGGAGGAGTTGCTAATCCTGCCGGTGCGGCAAATAATTTTTCTTTAGCTGCCGCAGGTTCCGTTAGTGTTTTATATGATAAATCTGCCGTAAAAGCCGAAATAATCAATTCAACTTTAAATATTGCCGAAAAATTAAACGTGAAATCAGATAGAGATAACTTTATGCTGAACATTTCGGGAGGCATTGCCAAAGCCGGAAGTGTAGGCGGCGGTGCGGCAGTTAATGTATATACCGACGAAGGAAAGTCCAATTCACAAATTGACGGTTCAACAATTACTTTTACTTCAGATAATGCTAAAGAATTAAACGTAAATGCCGTCAATAATCATAAAATTATCGAAGGTGCTGTCGGGGTAGGTGTTGCAAGCAATGATGAATCGGGTATAAAAGCTGCTGTCGGCGGTTCTTTTAGCACTAATGCCCTAAAAGACGAAACAAAATCAATAATCAATAATACAACTGTAAAAAATTCCGGAAACAAAACAGGGGACATTGACATTAAATTAGATTCCAATGCAAAAACAACCGCTTGGAATGTGGGGGGTGATTTAGGATTTGCCAAAGGTTCTAATTCCTCTTTTGCTTTAGGAGCAGGGGTTGCCGGTAACTTAAATTTATTAAAGCAAACAGTTATTTCCGAAATTACAAATTCCAAAAATTTAACTGATTTACAAAATGTTACGGTTAATTCTGCCTTGGTTCAGGATATTAATTCCATTGCCATCGCCGGAGCAGTTGTAACAGGAGCGCAATCTTCATTTACAATAGATGGTGCTTTGGGTATTGATTTGATTGAAAATACGGTTACATCTCAGTTAAAAAATAATTCAAAAATATCCGCCTCGGGCGATATAAAAGTTGATGCAAAATCAGAACTAAAAGGTAAAGATTTAACCGGCAGTGTTGATGTATCTACTGCACAAAACAGTTTCGGCGTAGGTATCGGTGCCATAGTTGAGGTGGATAACAGTAAAATAAACGCAAAAATTGATAATTCAAAAATAGTAAAATCAAAGTCTATTGAGGTTAAGGCAGATTCAAACGATAACAGAAAATTCTTGGCGGCAAATTTAGGTGTTCAAACAGGCGGCGGTACAACTGTTGCAATAAATGCCAACGGAATTGTAGGTGTTCTTAAATCAACAGTCAATGCTGCGGTTATAAACGGTTCGGAATTGAGTTCTGACGGAAATATAAATATTAATTCAATTTATGATAATCAAAATCAAGGGATTACTGCCGTTGGAGCTATTGCTAAAAAGGGCGGTGCAATAGGTGCAAATATTATTGCAAATCACTATGGCAATGAAATAACATCTGAATTATCAAAAGATTCAAAGATATTAAAATCAGGCAATATCGGTATCGGAGCAAAAAGTGCGGAATACATTAGTATAATACCTGCTGCCGTAGCTGTATCAACAGGTGGGTTGGGTTCGGTTGCTGCCGATATTGCGGTAAATGTTATTAAAGATAAGACAAATGCTGTTGCTGCAGGTAATTTGACCACATCAGGAAACCTAACGGTTGCCGCTGACGGAGAAACAACGATTTATAACCGAGGCGGAACTCTTGCTATTGCAAGTGCTGATGCTGCAGTTGCAATAGGCGGTTCTATAAATGTTGATTATATCGGCAAAATAGTTGACGCTCATATTGGAAATGAAACGGATAAAAATAATGTTAATGTTGATGACACAACGACCGTTACTGCTGTTTCAACAAATTCAATCGGCGGTACACCGCAAAAAGATGCCAACGGGGACTATGTTAGGGATGATATAACATCATCAACTTATCAAGATAATTTGATGAAAAAGGATTCGGAAGATCATTATTCCGGTATTAATTATGACAATGATTTTGGCAACTGGAATATGTTCTATAATTTATCAGCAGGTGCAACTGCTGCTATTTCAGGAGCAGTTTTAGTAAAAACTATTGATAATACTGTAACTGCCGAAATTCTGAATTCTGATATAACATCAAACAATTTGAAGATAGTGGCAGACGATTATTCGATAAAAAATATTATTGCAGGTCAAATAGGAGCTTCAAGTACAGCTGCCGTTGGTGCGACTGTTCTTGTAACAAATGATGATAGTAACACATCTGCTCTTATTTCAAACGGTTCAGATATTAAAGTTGCAAATACTATAAATATTTCTGCATTGAATAAAAAAGACAACAATCAAATAGTTGTTTCAGGCGGCGGTGCAAATAATGTTGCAGGAAGTGTTAATGTTATCGTCAATAACATAGATGATAATAACCACGCAAAAATCGACAGTTCAAAAGTTAAAGCAGGCACATTAAATATTACTGCAAATGAAGATATGAATGCTTCTCATATCGTAGTATCGGCAACAGGAGCCGGAAATGCCGCTATAAATGTTTCTCCTCTTATTAATAAATATGAAGGCGAAACAAGTGCTCAAATTACAAAATCAACCGTTAATGATGCAGCAATTACCTTACAATCCGATACAGATATCAAAACAAGAGATATTATGGCTGGTGTAGCCGTTGCTGGCGAAGGTGCCGCTCTGCAAGGTTTGGCCATTAAAAACACTTATGACACAACAACGAAATCAATAATTGATGAAAATTCAAATATAGATACATTAAAAGATGTTACATTGAATGCAAATTCTGCTCTAAATTCAAATAATTGGATAGCAGGTTTGTCGTTTGCAGGCGAAGGTGCAAGTGTAATTACAAATGTTATCATAAATAATATGATATCAGATGTTGAAACAAATATTTCTGATTCAAATATTATAAGTGCAGGTAAAATTACATTAAATTCAAA
>JAFUSH010000073.1 GCA_017471705.1 Alphaproteobacteria bacterium
ACGCTTTAAACACATTAGCAATTTTTTCAAAGTCTTTCAATTTACATCACCTATCAATATATCGAAAAATTTCGATATAATTTTAAACGATATATCTAAAATTGTCAATACATCTTTTTTTATCACAAAAAACAACAATAAATACACATACCACTGCACTCTCTTGAGTGCTCACTTTCCTATTCTGACGGCTTTTATCTGTACTACAGTTGTGTCACAGTTGTACGACAACTCTTTATAAAAACCGCCATTACGAGCTTAAAGCGTCCGACAAGGAGAAAACGACTTATATTTCACAATCGTTTTTAAGGAATCAGACGTTCAATTTGAGCGTCTCTTTTTTCTCTACGATAGATTTATCGAAAAAAATTTTGCGACACGTTGTAGACGATTTTAGACGGTTTTAAGAGCAAATTTGAAACAGAGTAGCCGACGAAAAATCATCAATCAGAATTTTTTATTCTCTACCAGAAAATAAGAAATTTCATTTTGAAAAAAAGTTCACTTACACATTTCAGGTCTGAAATGCTCGTTTAAGGTTGAAATGACGCGGCTAATACCACGTCAAAAGTTGAAAAATTGCCGCTCAAAAAGTTTTTCGTTGAACCTTAACGGTTGAAAAAATAAAGAATCCAAAGCTTCCGGCGGCAGGCGGCTTTTCTGTTGTTGGTAACTCATCAGTCGGCAAGTCACGCTGTCAAGGATTGCCGAAGGCAACCAGCTTGCTGGCGGCAAGCGCAGCGCAGCCGTCCTTTACAGCATTAGTGACGTCGCCGACTATAATCCAACTGCAACAGAAAAGGCAAGAGTAGCTCAATCGCCGCGTGGCTAATTGCTCATACGCCGCAAGGCTTGGTGATGCAATGCTTGACGCGCCAGTTTCGCACTTCTAAACGCTTGCCTACTCGGCTGCGCTAAAGTGCTCAATGGCTTGCGCCTGCGCCTAGCGGCAACGACGCTGACACGGTACTTGTTCCTGCGTGCATACCGATTTAACAATCGGACGCCTACGGCTTATGCACTTAGTCACTGCGTACTGCCTCAGCAGATGTCGTTGCCTTTTTTGTGCTTCTACGAAATTGTTTCGGCTACCGCAAGATAGCATTTTGCTCGTTCGCTAAAACCGAACTTCGCAATGCGATTTTTCCTGCGAAAAAATCGGTAATTAAGATACAAGAGGAAATGTTTGCAAAAGTGTACATTTTAGGACGCTGTTTGGCTTATTCTGACGCCTTTTATAACCCTAATTGAGAATCATTCTTATAGGTCATAGTATGACCAGTATTATGGTCACACTGTGACCACTATATGTTGACATAGAATGGTCAAATATGATATAATCGCGGTAACTGATTGACCCTTCTATGGTCAGAAAAGACCGATAAGTTGGTCATATATATGAAAGGGGTAAATAAAATTGGTAGTAGCAACAGAAAGGCAACGTAAAATTAGAGAAAATGACCTTAAACACGAAGAAGAAGCCGCTGAAAAGGCACAGGAAGACCGTCAGAAATCTCCATATAAGAAATGGACGCAAGTCAATAACTCAAGAGAAGCGTACGAAGCTGAAGATTGGCTTATGGCTAATTCACCATCAGCGTATAGGATATTAAGGCTATTGGTATCAAATATGGATAGATACAACGCTGTTATCTGTAGCTACAAAGTTATTCAGGAGAAATTAAGATTTAGCGAGGCAACAGTCAAAAGAGCAATTCGGCTCTTAAAAGAACACAAATATATCGATGTCAAGAAAACGGGAACGAGCAACGTCTATATGGTCAACAAAATGCTGTACTGGAACTCTTGGGGAAACAAATACGCTTATGCAGAGTTCGGCGCAAAGGTTATAATTTCCTCATCAGAACAAGACGACGAAACAAAAGAAGAAATCAAACTGCAAATTAAACGACGTACTGAAATTGAGATTAAAACGAAAAAAACGGATCAGGCAGGACAGACTGAATTAGTCTTAACAAATGAAGCGGGGTAACGAGCACGGTCGCCGCCTTGAGGGCGGTATGGTCGGGTGCTCCTTAACCCGCACCCTCCCCGACCGTGCTTTTCTTTTAAAAGAAAGAAAAAATTGCGTAGCTCTTTTTCAAGCCCCTTCGGAGAACTCGGAACCTGTGAAACAGGTATAACGAGATATACTTTTCTACTATGAAAGTAACAGATTGAAAGCTGTACCGGTTACAATAGCTACAGTAAAGACACAAATTACAAATGCAATTATCATTTTTCGTTTAAATATTGAATTGAGTAAAGAAAGTTCCGGAAGGCTTGCACCTGCTCCGCCAATTATCAACGCAATCACAACGCCAGGTGCAACGCCTTTTGACATTAGAACACTTGCAACAGGAACCATAGTTTCGGTACGTATATACATTGGTATCCCTATTACGGTAGCTAATGGAACGGCTAAAAAATTATTTACTCCTGCAAATTGAACGAAAAAATCTGCCGGTATCACTTCGTGAATAAAAGCACCTATACTTGCGCCGAATAAAAGATACGGAAACACGCTTTTGAAAAGTTCTTTGGAATTTTTAGACGCAATTTTCAATTTTTGAAGATGTGTATTTGAAGATTTGAGATTTAAAACCTTGTTAGTACAACATTTTCTTTGATCAATTTCTTTTACTTGACTGATAAAACCTAATTTATCAAGCAACAATCCCATAGTTACGGATAAAACCAAGACAAACGAAGAATACAAAATTGTTGCTTTTAATCCGAAAAAAGCGATAAATAAGGTGATAATGGCAGGGTTCAAGACGGGTGATGTCAGAAGGAATGAGATAATGCCGCAAAAAGATGCGCCACTTTGCAAAAGTCCTGTTAGTACTGGAATTGTGGAACAAGAACAGAATGGAGTTATAACCCCAAGAATTGCTCCTAAAACGCTATTTAAAGGTTTCACTGGAGTTGAAAGCATATTCTTTATCCGTATTGGTGAGATATAAATTTGCAGTAAAGCAACAATAAAGCTGATTCCGACAAACAAAAATAGCAATTCGCTAAACAACTTAATAAATTCCACAACAATATGAGTTAATGAAAATTCCATAAAATATTCCTCCATACATTCAAAAATTTCGATATGTTAGGATAAAAAAATATGAGACTAAGAATTAACTTGTTTAGAAGTTATTTTTTTTAGCAAATTGATTGCATTTTGTTGTCCAACATCGCTGATTGAGTAATGCACCCACTTACCTTCTTTTCTACCATTTACAATCCCAGATTCACAAAGAATTTTCATATGATGTGATAAAGTAGATTGACTAATCTGCATATTCTCAAGAATAACACAAGCACATTTTTCTCCGCTTTGTAACATTTCCAAAATGCAAAGTCGCTTTTCATCATCGAACGCTTTA